>CAYRTV010000104.1:0-8320 GCA_964427225.1 uncultured Eubacteriales bacterium | reverse complement strand
GGAAAATATTTTCCTGACCAGCGAAAAACCATTGCTGTGGACTCCGCTCGAAGCCAGGCCGATTATACAGTCCCCAGCTTCACAGCCGGACCCGTCCACCACCCGGTCACCGTGAACCAGGCCCACACAAAATCCGGCCAGGTCCAGCTTTCCCGGTTCATACATTCCGGGAAGTTCAGCCGTTTCCCCGCCAATGAGGGCGCAACCCGCCTCCCGGCAGGCTTCCGCTATCCCTCTGACGACGGCTGCCAATTGATCCGGTTCAAGCTTGCCGCAGGCTATATAGTCCAGAAAAAATAAAGGCTCAGCGCCGCTGACCACAACGTCATTAACGCACATGGCAACCAGGTCCATTCCAACCGTATCATATCTGCCCTGGATGTGCGCGAGTATCAGCTTGGTGCCGACTCCGTCAGTTGAAGCGACCAACAGCGGGTCGGACATATTTGATATATCGGGACGGAAAAAACCGCCGAATCCGCCGACCTTACCCATACATCCGGATCTTTCCGTGATCTCCAAAAGAGGCTTGATTTTCCGGATAAATTCATCCGCCCGGTCAATATCGACTCCGGCTTTTTTATACGTTAAGGCCCCCGTCCCCGGTTCTACCTGCTTCTTTTCCGTTTTTTTATGCTTCACTCTTTACTCCTGTTCTCGGCCAACACACTTTTCCCATTCAAACAAATCGGGAATGACCCGGCAATGTCTTAAGGCTGCGGCGGTTGCCGGGGAAACAGCTTCCCAAATTCGGGACAGGGACTGCTTGGTTTCTTCCGGAATATCCACCATAGATACAACCCGGACACCTACCTGAACCTCCGGGAACCGGCCCAGCTTTTCCGGAGGGAAAAGAAAATCGACCAGCCGGGGATTGGGATTGAGATAGCCCAGCGGCCGGCGGCCTATTGCCTCAAATGCCTTTTCCCATATTGACTGGGCATATCCATAATAGGAACAGCTGTAGCAAACATAAAAAGGTGTGGTTCCCCCATTCAAATCCTGAAGAGCTTCATCCACAAAGGCATATATCAGCATTTCCGTTTCCGGAGAATCATAGCCCTTCTCAATAAACGAAATCAATTCCGGACACGCATACGTGAGAATTCGTTCATTTAAGAAACCCTTCTTCAGTAATCGTTTTTCATACACATCCACTAATGTTTCCTCATCATTTCCGAAAACAATAACCCGTGAATCCGGGCGGGATTTTAATTTTTCTGAAATCAATGCCACCCCCGCATCCAAAATTTTAACCGCCGGACTAGGAGATTTATGCGAAAAAAGCGTATCCGGAAACAAATCGGAAAGAGTGCCGCATCCGATAAGGATAATATCCGGAGAATAGCGTTCCTTCATCGCATAGAGGGCGTTATTGAAGATTTGGATTTTCTCTTTCCGGGATGTTAGGCCGCTGTACCCTCCGGGATAAGGAAAAAGGGCATTGAAGAAAATAAATCGCACCTTTTGATAAGACTGTTCCGCATGCAGCCGGTTGACCGCTTCCGCGATGATGGATAGGCCGCCTAAGCCGGAATCAATAACACCAATGGTTATTTCTTTTTTTTGCAAAACCTGCTGAATCCGGTCTTGCCCGGCATATGAGGCCTGGTTGGCACAGGATGTGCAGCTGAAAACAGCGAAAATGGACAATACAAAGCTGTAAAGAAATATTAGAGGTGAACCACGCCGCATGGGAATGCGAATATAGCACTTGACGGCTGTTATTGTCAAATGACAGCCCATATCAATTCAGTCTATTCAATCTCTTCTGTCGGTTCTCTCTGTTCAGTCGGCTTTCTGCGGATGTGAAGATCAAATCCCAGCAGGGAAATATTTACAGCGATTTTAAAATCAATTTAAAGCCCTTGGTGGAAAGACCTGAGAAAATGACCGGCACCAGAGATGAGGAAGGCCGTCTAAGAACCCCACGGCCGCTAAGCGGCCTGGAAATGACATGAGAACGTCATTCCGCACTGCATCGGTTTTTAGATTTGAGATTTGAGATTTGAGATCTAAGTTTGTTATTGGCCCCGTCCCCGCACATGATCGATCAATCTCGGCACAGCCAGGGGAACCACATCCGGCAGCATCTTGGGCATCAGATTATCCATCACTTTGGGCATTAAATCGGGCATTTGCTCGGCCATATAGTCGGGCATATCAATCCGATCTTTGACCCGCTCCAGCATGACCGGCATGATCTTAGGCATCATCCTGGGCAAAAGCCTCGGGAAAAGCACCGGAAACATGGGTTTCATCATGCCGAACATGGCATCGCCGGCAATACCCATCTTGCCGATGCCGCGCATCATTTTACCCATGCCCATGGGCATCGCATCCAGCATCTCCGGCCACATGGTGGACATGAGATCCGCAAATCCTTGCGGTGTCATCAGGGTAATGAACTGGTCGAACACGCCCCATTGGCGGGCCACTTCCGGACTGGGATCTTTAAATTCCTTCCCCAATCCTTTGCAGGCGAAGCTGGCCAGGTCATGAATCTCCAGGTTCATATTTTTTTTATCCCGGGTCACCCGGAATTGGACCTCGCAGCAGGGGCAAAGGGCCAGCATGCTGTCGGCCTGAATATGCTTGGCCTCATCCATGCGGATTTCACCAATATCCGCCGCAACTTCCGGCTCTTTAATCAGAGAGAGCACACTTCCGCAGCAATGCCCTTCCTGGCGGTTGTGTTCCATATCCTCAAATTTAACTCCCGGGATCGCTTTAATGACATCCCTGGGTTCTTCATACACGCCTGATACACGTCCGATATGACAGGAATCGTGCCAGGTCACTTTTTTATCGACCGGGTGGGTGAACTCAAATTCACCGGACTTAATCTTTTCGGAAATCACTTCGCTGTAGTGTTTGGTCTTGATATCATAATCCATCCCCAGCTTATCCGCCCATTCCTTATAAGTATGCCGCCACATCATATCGCAGGCGGGACAAGAGGTGATCACCGTATCCGCTCCGGCTTCTTTAACCGCGGCGATATTTTTGCGCATGATGTCTTCAAAGACACCCCATTTACCTGCCACCAGCATGGGCGTCCCGCAGCAGTTTTCCTTATTGCCGACGATCGAGAAATCCACGCCGGCCGCATCCAGCAGTGTGGTCGAGGCCTGCGCAATATCATGCTCGACATAAGAGGCCGTGCAGCCGGCGAAGTAGACATTGTCTGCTTTCACTCCCGCTCCGTGCTTGGCCTGCATTTCATCCGGAAACCACTTGGTCCGGTCCTTGCGGTAACCGGCCCAGATATTGCCTTCCGCATTCAGGGCGGCCGCCATCATCTCAAAAGGCGGAAAAGTCAGTTTGCCGTCTTCATGGATAAGCTTGCCGCGCAGCTTCATCCAGGCGGGCTCGATGGGCAGGGCGGCCGAACAGCGCAGGTTGCAGAATTCGCAGGTGGTACAGACCAGAAATGTATCGACCATAAACTGGTCCCATTTCACCCGGCCTTCCATGTATTCCCGCAGCCAGTACCATTTTCCGCGGGGCGACTGGCTTTCCCAGCCGCGGCCGTAAAACTGGTCGCATTCATCCAGGCAGTAACCGCATTGAGAACAGCCGTAAGCGTACCAGGCCACATCCGGGGGAATGCCCCGGATGGGCGTATCCATTCGTTCGCCTACCTTGGTAACCACCGTATTCCCGAAGGGCCGCACCGCCGGTTCGAATATTTTGGCAATCCCAAGTGCCCGGCTGACCAGATTGGACTTCATGACCTTGTCCGGATTCAGCAGCCCTTTGGGGTCCATCTTTTTTTTAAATTTCTTAAGCCGCAGGCTGCGGTCCGGGCCCATGATTTTTTGTATTTCACGGGTGAAATACAGACCGGTGGAATAGGGTCTTCCGCCGTACTTTTTGGCGATTTTGAGAACGGTCAAAACCAGGCCGAAGACAAAATTATACGAAAACTTCCGCTGGTCACAGGGGATAAATCCCAGAATCACCGCTTCCGGTTTGCCGTCGCGGCTCTTGCGGATGACCACGCCTTCTTTAACCACCGGCTGATTGATCTTGTTTTCGATGTCTTCCATCACATCCCCCAGCTTGTCCAGGGGAACCACAACCTCCGCCGGAACCAGTGAGGGACCTAAACGCTTGACCACCATGAATTTAAACCGGTGCTCCCATTCATGCTCGGCGATTTTTTGGTCAAGGATCTCGCCTTCGCATTTTTTCACGATTTCCGGAAGTTTTTTCATCACCACGTCCCGGTCCTTTTCTTTAAACGCAATCGTGGAAATGTAGGCCGCGGGCAAGATGACCCGTTCTTCCACCGGATGGCCGTGATGCATCATAAGCGGCGCCCGGTTCTTCATCTCCGCCATACGCGGATTGATGAAAACCACTGACCAAATCGGCAGGTCCTGGTCTATAAAATCCTGAAAGACCCGGGAAACCGTATGCGCGTCGGGACAGGCAATAGCGGCCACACCGATATCTTCTTTTTTCTGAACCTTAAGGGTCACTTCGCTGATGAAACCGGTGGTCCCTTCCGCCTCGGCAATCAAATCCAGGTCCTTACCGCGAAATTCCCTCACCTCTCCACCCGGCATAACCGCCCGGGCACTGACCACGTTTTCGGGAAACCATCCGTATTGATACGAGCCGATGCCGGCTCCACCTTGAGCGAGCCATCCTCCGACAGATGAGGATGGATAGCTGGTAGGATAAAGCCGCACTTCCAATCCTTTGGATTTCAATTCCCTGTCCAGCTGCTCCCAGGTAATCCCGGGCTGGACCGTAACTTCGTCTTTATCCGCATCCACAGACAAAACATCCTTCATATAATAAAAATCCACCACAATGCCGTTGCGGGTGGGAATGATCCCGCCGTATCCGGAAGAGGCTTTGCCGCGGGGGACTAAATTGATTTTTTTCTCGGCGGCCCAGCGCATAAGTTCCGAGAGCTGCTCCTCGTTTTTCGGCTGCACCACCGCCGCCGGAATGGTGTTTCCGACCAGCGGCTTGAATAAGCCGGGAATGGCCGCGATATCATGGCTGTAAAGCCGCCGCTCCACCGGGTTGAAATTCACCCTGTCTTTGAAGTTATCTTCCAGCCAAGTCCGCTTGCTTTTATTCAGTTTGGACATAAGATTTCTCCTTGACTATTCTTATAGTTTTTATATATTATAATATATAAATACATATAAGACAATTAAAAGCTTAACCCTTCCGCAATTTTGAATTATGAATATTTGTATATTTCTTTTCTATGACCGATTGTAAGAACCAGAACCACAACTTTACGGTCCTGAATATCGCAAATTATGCGATAATCCCCGATACGGTACCGCCAAAATCCGGCATGGTCTCCTTTTAAGGGTTCGCCGAAATGGCGCGGGTCCTTACATCCTTCAATCCGCTCCTCAAGCCAGTCGAGAATGCGCTGCTGGACCTGGCGATCCAGTTTCCGTAGCTGCCGCTCAGCGATATTACTAATTCTAACTGTCCAAGCCAAGCTCTTTCCTTATCTGCTTGAGTGGCTTGGCGCCTTCCATTTGCGCCAGAGTTTCTTTCGCCAGCTGAAGATCCTCATTATCTTCCAAGTAACGGATAATCGCCTCCCGTACAATGGCGCTGCGGTTGCTGCCCCGCGCCTTAGCAAGCAGGTCGATTTCTTTTTCCAGTTCTTTATCCAAACGTATAGCCAGCATGATTCTCCCCTTGGTTATACAATGTATAACAACTATTTGACTTTGTCAATGTCTACCCGATATCAAGTGAAGACCTGCCGCTGGAGCTCGGCGGCCCGGATGCGGTCTTCTTGGGGAGACACTCCGATGCCCGGGCCTTCGGGAACGGGAATGGTGCCGCGGGATGTCATTTCGAATGAGGGTTCAACCAGATCGGTTTCAAAATAGCGGCGGCTGGCCGAGATGTCATTGGGAAACAAAAAATTCGGCAAGGCTGCCAGGTGAATATTATGGGCTCGGCCGATTCCGGATTCCAGCATGCCGCCGCACCAGACCGGGATTTTCTTTTCCCGGCAGAAGCCATGAATCCGGCGCGATTCCCGAATGCCTCCCACCCGGCCGACTTTGATATTGATAATGCGGGCACTTTCCATTTCCCAGGCCCGGCGGGCGGAATCCGCCGATGTAATGCTCTCATCCAGGCAGACCGGTGTTTTTATCTCTTTCTGCAGGCGGCGGTGGTCCCATAAATCCTCCCCGGAAAAAGGCTGTTCCAGCATCAGTAAATGATACTCATCCAGCTTCCGCAGTTTATCCAAATCGGCGATGGTGTAAGCAGCGTTGGCGTCCACCTGCAGGGGAGCGTCCGGAAACGCCTCCCGGACCGCAGCCACCGCATCTATATCCCAACCCGGCTTGATTTTGAGTTTAAACCGGAGATAGCCCAGACTTTGAAATTCCCGCACCCGGTCCACCAGCTGGCGAATTTCATCCTGAATGCCGATGCTGACCCCGGCCGGAATTTCTATGCGGGAAGCGCCGTATAAACGGCTGAGGGAAATGCCGGCCTTTTTGGCCTTGATATCCCACAGAGCGTTTTCCAGCCCGGCCTTGGCCATGGGATGGCCTTTATATACTGCAGCAGCCTGAATAAAATCCTCCGGTTCTTCCAGCTTCCGTTCAAAGAGCATCGGAATGAACAATTCCTTCAGTACCGACCAGGCTGTGGAGTTGGTCTCGCAGCTGTAAAGCGGCAGCCGGTCCGCAGTCACTTCGCCATAGCCGATGATGCCTTGGGAAAAAACTTTGACTAATATAAAAGTCTTGTTGATTTCCCGGCCGAAGCTGGTCTCAAAAAAATGCCGGTAGGGCATCTGCAAAAGAATCAATTCGATCCGGTCAACGGTCATCTGTCCTCCAAGTTGCGGATTAGGATAATGAAAAATGAATCCGCTTTTTTTCCGCCAAGCGCTCGTATTCGCGGATGATTTTCTCCGCCATACCGGATGCGGAAAACTTTTCATGCACCTGCTTATAACCGTTTTCAGCCAGCTTTTGAGCCAGTTTGCGGTCCTCGTACACCCGCAGAATGGCTTCCGCCAAACTTTGCGGATTCTTGGGCGGGACCAGCAGCCCGGTCTCCTCATGGATCACAACTTCTGGAATACCCCCGGCTTGAGTGGCCACCACCGGGAGGCGGCTGGCCATGGCGTCCAATAGACTGCTGCCTAAGCCTTCTTTGTAAGACGACAGCACAAATAAATCCAATGACGCCAGAATCCGGGGGACATCATCCCGAAATCCCATGAAAAAAACCATATTGTCCAACTCGGTTTCTTTGGTCTGCCGGGTCAGTTCCAGCTGCAGCGGCCCTTCCCCGACAATGATCAATTTAACCGCCGGGGCTTTTTCCTTTAGAACCCCCATCGCCTGGATTAGATATTTATGCCCTTTGTGATCGGCCAAATGGGCCACAATCCCCGCAAGAAAAGCATTATCCGGCAATTTCAATTCCCGGTGCAGATAAAAGCGGTCGTTTTCTTCTTCAAACTGGGAATAATCGATGCCGGAGGGAACCACCCGGACTTTCCAGTCGGGAATACCGCTTCGGATCAGAACCCGCTTCACTTCTTCGGAAACCGCGATGATCAAATCGATATTATCAATATATTTTTTACGGGTAAAAAAATTATTCTTCACCGGAAAATCCACCCGGCGGGATACAATCCGCAGGGGAACTTTCGCGCGGGCCGCAGCAACGGCTGCGATAGCCGCCGAGTGGGCATCGTGGCTGTGGACGAGCCGGCATTTGGCTTTTTTCATAGCGCGGCCCAGCTTGAAAATCGCCCGCAGGTCGGCTTCACTGCGCATCTTAAGGGGATAGACAGGCAGCCCTGCCGCTTCCGCTCTCCGGTGAAGGGGGAAATCCGGCTGTACATAAAACCGGAAAACATATCCTTTTCGTTTAAGCTCCCGGGCTAAAAAAAACGCCTGTCTCTGTCCGCCCCGCCATTCTTTTCCCGCATCAATTTGGAAAAGACTCAATCCGTTCTCCTTTCTTCCAGATCTCCTTCAGTTTGGCATAGCGCGCAAATATGGCATACCCGCCGAGAACAGCAATCACCAGGCCGGGGAATCCGTCCAGGAAACCCCCTTTCAATATGTATGTCCGGACAAAACGGACCGGCGGGAGAAAAAGCAAGTGCAGCCAACGGGTTTTTTTGCCGGCAGCATAAAGTTTCTGTGCGCCCAATCCGGAAAAACGGTTGATCCGCAGCATGTGATCGCCAATATTACGGTAGGTGAAGTGATGAATATCACCCCTGAGCTTACCCACTTTACCATCCAGTTGAAGCCTCTCGTGCACGTACGGGCCTTCCCACCTG
>CAYRTV010000103.1:7359-8476 GCA_964427225.1 uncultured Eubacteriales bacterium | reverse complement strand
ATTTCCGAAGAGGTGGACGAACCGGAACAGCTCATCAGGGTATCGAAATATCCCAGGGATACAGCGATAAGGCCGAATTTTTCCTGGTTCTGCAGCTGGGACATGAGTTTTTCCGCTTTTGCCCTGGACTTGCAGTCAAGGGTCAGTATCCCTCCATAGCCGTATCCTTCATTCATGAGCGATGTAAAAAGTTTATGCTGGGGGTGAGAAGACAGGCCCGGATATCTGATCGGAGCGCCCATTTTCTCCAAATGTTCAGCAATCGCCATGGCCCGGCGACCGTGTTCTTTCATGCGCAGCGGTAGATGGGGCAGCCGTTGAATGATGTCGAAGGCCACTCTAGGATCAATAGTGGGGCCGAACAGCATCACCCGTCCGGTATGCAGGTCCGTCAGCCGAAGGATGAAATCTTCGCTGGCACAAACCGCTCCGGCAATGACATCGCTGGCTCCATTGATGAATTTGGTCATGGAATAGACCACAATATCCGCGCCCAGCCGCGCCGGAGATACAATGACGGGAGAAAAAGTGTTGTCCACTACGAAAGTCAAATCGTTTTCTTTCGCGATTTTGGAGAGCGCGGGAATATCCGAAATTTTGAGCGTGGGATTGCCGATGGTTTCCGTATACAGGACCTTGGTATTCGGTTTAATTGCCTCTTCAAAGGCTTTAGGGTTGGCTGGATTAACAAACGTTGTATAAATATCCATTTGCGGCAGCAGTTCACCCAGCAGAGCATGTGTTCCGCCGTAGACCGTATCGCTGGAAACAATATGGTCGCCGTGGCGGCAGAGCTGCAGCAGGGAGCAGGCGATAGCCGACATGCCGCTGGCCGTACTCAAGGCCGATTCAGTTCCCTCCATAGCGGCAAGGTATCTGTCCAGTACATCCACAGTGGGGTTGAAATGCCGGCTGTAGAGAAAACATCCTCCTTTATGCGGTCCCCGCAGCCCTTCGAATATTTCGGGCATCACATCCGGCTCCATCACCGTAAAAGTGGATGAGCGGGAAATAGACGGCGCCACCCCGCCGTGTTCCCCGAATTCCCGTTTGACGTCCCATAAATCCTGTTCCGGATTGAATTTTTGCATCTTTTTCCTCCACCTGTTAACCTGGC
>CAYRTV010000103.1:0-7349 GCA_964427225.1 uncultured Eubacteriales bacterium | reverse complement strand
AGAAAATAAAAGACCATGTCATCCTGAGGAGTAAAGCGGCGGAGGATCCCCAACTGCTTCGTCCTGTTGAGACGGAACCGATTCTATAGACGATGCACTTTGGGATCCTTCGGCCTGCTGCCCGCAGGCATCAGGATGACATATAAATTATACACATGAATATTAACCATGTCATTCCTGATCCTTCGCTTTCTTGATGCCCATGTCACATCAAAAAAAAAGGGCGTGTCCCAGGCCCCTTTCAAACCCGGACACGCCCCATATTTACTTTTCACAGGTCATGGTTTTGGTTTTGGTATTGTTCTCCATGTTCTGTTCATTCACAATATCCATGCAGTCGATAGTCGCTGTGACTGTGGATTCTTCTGTTATTTTTAAATCGCTCGGGAAAGCGGCGATGCCCTCAACCGGAGCCAGCCTTTCTTCCGGATCGAATTCAAAAAAGCTGCGCATACAATATTCTTCTTCATTGACGAACAACTTCAGGGTGCATTCCGGAATTTCTTTCACTCTCCAAAGCTGCTGGGGCACGGAACCCGGGCCTAAATTTTTAACCACGACCACTACCTGACAATTTTCATCCAGGTAGATATCATCGATGGTCAAATCAGGGAGCAGGCAAGGCCCTACATATTCATTTTCTAAAGCATTATTTTCTTCATTTGATTCATCGATATCTTCCCCGTAATCAACATAGAGATCGATTCTTACCGGCTGGGGAATATCATATGGAATGAGATAATTGGAGATGCCGCCCGGCTCTGCGATTCCTCCTTTTTCCGTATTGCTGGGCTGGGACAATAAAATATCTTGCTGATTGGCTCCATCCACATATAGAGACATCAGACTGTTCCAGTCCTCCGGAAGTCCTGCTTCGCCCTGATTGCCGACAGTGATGTATAAATTACCGCCCATGCAGGAGGCATCCACAACGGTCAGGTCCGGCAAGGCTTCGGTTTCCACCGCAGGTTCTTCCTGCTGCTGGCAAGCACCGGCCGCAATCAGCAGCAACCCGGCAAATGTGATGAGTATCCATTGCTTTTTCATTTAACTATTGTCCTCCTTATTCAATTTTAAATGTTTCGATTTGTTCTGATACCATTTATTGCAAATGGCATGCCAAACCGGATGTCCTGGGTTGAACGGGAAGAATGTATTGATTTATTCAGCAATGTATCGGGCTTTTAGTCCTGTATAATTGGAAGATTCTTTTGTTGCGGAACAAAGCCGAAAACCGCGAAACGCTTAAAAACCGGACTCTTCACTCTTTATTTCACTCTTCTTCAACATCAGTCCCCCCATCCACTCATATAAGACCGGCACAACCACCAGCCGCAGCAGGATGGCGAAAAAGAAACCGCCTATATACACGACCGCCAGGGGACGGTGAAGCTCGGAACCGGTGGACACCGACAGGGCCATCGGCAGCAGCGCCACGATCATGACCATATCCGTCATGATGATGGGGCGGAACTTCGTCATTGCGCCTTCGATAACTGCGTTTTTCAGCGAATAGCCTTGTTTGCGGAAATCATTGATTTTGGCGACGAGAATGACATCGTTCTGCACACAGATGCCGAAAAGAGCGATCAGTCCGATGGTGGATGAAACATTCAAAGTCTCGCCGGCGATCAGCAATCCGATAATCCCGCCGATTAAAGTAGTTGGGATGTTCATGATGATCAGCAGCGCCTGCCAGAAGGAGCCGAAGGACGAAAACAGCACCACAAAGATAATCAGAATCACCACCAGCATCAGTATACTCAAATGATGCAGGGCCCGCTGCTGACTTTCGAATTGTCCGCCGAAAGTGACGAAATAACCCGCCGGCAATTCGACATTTTCTTCGATCATCTGACGGGCTTCGGCAACAAAGCTGCCGATATCGCGGCCGGTCAGATTGCAGAGAATGATCTTCCGGCGCATCAAGTTTTCCCGGAAAATCGTTTGCGGTCCTTCATCCCTGGAGATTTCCGCCAGCTGGGACAGAGGAATGCGCTCTCCTCCCGGAGTATCCACCATCAGATTCTTTATCGCATTTTCATCACTGCGGTATTTTTCCGGCAGCCGCAGCAGAACCGATGTGATGCGGTCAACTTCATATACGTCGGTGACTTCAATTCCGTTGAGTGCGGTTTCAATTAAATCGGCGACTTCGCCGACAGGGATGCCATAGCGTGCCAGCTGGCTGCGGTTTAGTTTGATCACAACCTGGGGGATACCGGTGGTTTGCTCAATCTGCAAGTCGGCCACACCCTCCAGCCCGGCGATGGCATTCCGGACAGCCTCAATCTGATGATTGAGAACATCCAGATCCTGGCCGAAAAGCTTGATGGATAGTTCTCCTTCGGTTCCGGTCAGCATTTCCGCCAGTTTATTGGCGATAGGCTGCTCGAAAATATAAGCGATGCCTGGTATATTATTTAGTTCCACTCGCATGGCATCGGTCAGTTCTTCAAATCCCCGCTTGCGTTCCTCGCGGGGGACAAGTTCAATATTATAATGGCTGTGATTGACCGGATGGACATGCTCCGAAGCTTCCGCAGTCCCCGTGGTGCGGGAAACGGAGACGACTTCCGGAAAAGACATGAATATCTGTTCAATTTGTTTGCCGGTTTTAACCGATTCATCCAGCGATGTTTCCGGAAGCATGACAGTGGAAGCCATAATGGCCCCTTCATCCAAGGGCGGGACAAATTCCTTGCCTAAAAAATTAAACAGGACGGCCGCACCGATAATCAAAATGACAAACACAATCAAAATAGCCCGTTTATGCTGCAGGGCCGTTTCCAAAATCTGTTTGTACCGCACCGATAGAAAATCGGTAACGGGATTTTTGCGTTTTTTAATATGTTTTTCTTTTAAAAAATAGGTCGCCAGGATGGGCTTCAAGGTTAGATTTAGAACGAGAGACCCGACCAAGGCCGCAGCCACGGCAAAAGCGGTTGGCCGGAACATGGCTCCTTCGATCCCCTGCAGCGTCAAGAGCGGCAGAAAAACCAAGATTATGATCAGATTGGCAGAAAACAAATGTTTCCCTACATCTTTGGCTGCCAGTGACGTCAATGCCATGGTGGATGCTTCGCCCTTCTTTTCGCTTAGGACGCGGTAGATATTTTCCACCATAATGATCGAGCCGTTGGCGACCTTTCCGATGCCGATGGCTAAACCCCCAATCGACATAACCGTCAGCTTGATATTGAATAAATGCATCAGCACCAGGGCGAAAAGAATGGAAAAGGGGATCGTAAGTGAAGCGATCAAGGAGCTGCGCAAATGCCACATAAAAAAGATCATCACCAGAATAATCAGAATAGCGCCCTCAAACATTGTGATTTCCACATGTTCGATGGACTTGATGATCAGCTTGGACTGGTCATAAAAAGGCTTGATTTTTATATGCTGCGGGATGTCTTCAGCGATATCGGCCAGGGCATTTTTGGTGTTGGCGATGGTGGTAAGGGTATCGCCGCCGTACTGTTTTTCAACCGTGACGTAGACAGCTTCTTGTCCGTTGTGGCTGCCCGCTTCCCGCCTGAATTTAGTCCCGATTTTGACGTCTGCGACATCGCGGACATAGACTGGAATGTTGTTGCGGGAGGTGATCACTGTGTTTTCGATATGGTCCAGGGTCTGAATGCGCCCGATGCCCTTGATCAGTGCTTCCTGGGCGCCCTTATCTATGATCCCGCCGGAAAAATTACGGTTGCTGTTTTCGATCGCCTCTTGGATTTCACTGATGGTGATGTTGTAATGCTTGAGCATATCCGGGTTGAGATAAACCTGAAACTGGCGTATAAATCCACCCAGGTTTATGACAAAGGATACACCCTCCACACCCTGCAGCCGGTAACGGATAGTCCAGTCGGCGACGGAACGCAGCTCCATCGGGTCTACGCTCTCATTTTCGCCGGTAACCGCAAATTCAAAAATTTCACCCATCCTGGAGGACACAGGCCCCAGGATGGGGTGAGACGTTCCCTTGGGCAGCCGGCCGGTCACCAGCTCCAATTTACTGGAGACAATTTGCCGGGCCAGGTAAATATTGGTCCCCCAATCAAATTCCACGGTGATGACGGAATCCCCGGTCGCGGATTCAGACCGGACCCGGGTGACATGCGGGGCGCCGTTCAGCAGACTTTCCAGCGGAAAAGTGATCAAGCGCTCTACATCTTCAGCCGCCATGCCCTCATTCTCGGTAATAATGGTGACCAAAGGAGCATTGAGGTCCGGATAGATGTCTTTGGGCATCTGACTATACGAGATCACACCCCAAACGGAAATAAGCAATATTATGAGGATAGTCAATAAGCGGTGTTTTAAGGCAAAATCTATCAGTCGATCAATCATTATTTATCTCCCATCCGGAGTTAATGGATATGTCCTTTTTTGAGAATTTCTTCATACAGCTTGGATTTCAATTGAAAATTCCCTTCAGTGACGACAATGTCGCCCTGGTTCACGCCGCTGAGAATTTCTAAAAATCCGTTATCTGCTGCACCGGTCTGCACCACCTGCAGGAAATACTCTTTTCCGCGTTTAAGGAACACAACATTCTCTCCTTTATCCTCCAATACGGCCGCGGACGGGACCACCAAGGCTTTTTCCTGGTGATTGAGGTAGATGCTGACATTGGCGAACATGCCGGCTTTAAGTTTCAGGTCCTTGTTTTCCACAATTGTGCGAACGGTGATGGTGCGGGTGTCTTCATTGAGGACATCGCTGATAAACCGGATTTCTCCCTCAAACTTTTCTTCGGGGAATGCCGGGACCATGACGTCCACCCGCTGTCCCATGCGGATCCTGGCGATATCTTTTTCATAGATATCTGCGTCAACGCACAGAACCGTAGGGTCGAGCAGCACCAGAATCTCGCTGCCCTGGTCCACCATCTGCCCTAAAACGGCATTGTTCTCAATGATTTTACCGCGAATGGGGGCATATAAGGAGATGATGGGGTTGATCTGATGGGATTCGCGAATATTCTGGATCTGCGCTTCAGTGAATCCCAAGACATGGAGTTTCTTTTCCGTGGCGGTTAGATTCGCCTGGGCCACCTTTAAGTCGGCTTCCGCTGCCAGTAAATTTTTCCTGGCCCCGACACCGCGGTCAACCAGCCGTTCTTCCCGCTCATGATTGACCTGAGCCAATTCAAAATCAGCCAGGGCTTTATAATATTCGGACTTGGCAATGCCGACCTCTTCACTCTGTAAAGTAACCAGTTTCTCTCCGGCTTTCACCCAGTCACCGATCCGGACATGGATGTCCGCTATGCGGGCGGGAAAAGCGTAACTGACAATGGCTTTGCGGTGCTGGTGGGCTTTCACTTTTCCGGGTGCTGACAAGTAATCCTTAATTGCGCGGTATTCCGCTTGCGCCGTTCGAATAGTCACCATTTCCTTCTCTTTGTCGGATAAACTAATTCCTCCGTTCCGGCCCAGGCCGCGCCCGGTTCGTCCATATCCCCTGGTGATGCCCGCCTTGCCGTCTCCTTTCCCGCCGGGGACTGCAATGTCAGCTGGGATGGGATTATCCTGAGCATTCATGTCGGCAATGGTTTCGCCGGATCCATTTTTATTGGAATGATCCCGGCATGATATTCCGGTTAGGATAAGCACCGCTCCCAATAAGCCGAGACTGATTATTAATATTGGTTTTCTCATTGTTGTTCTCCTTTGAGGCTGATCCCGATTGATTTTTCTAGTGCCGCTAAAGCGACCCCGTAATTATAAAGGGCGTCAGCATAAGATGTCCGGGCTTCCAGCAGGGTTCTGCGGGCGTCGATCAATTCAATTCCTTCAATTTCTCCCTCTTGATAACTGAACAGAAACATCTGATAGACTTCTTCCGCCTGAGTGAGAATTTCATCTTCAAATAAACTGATTTGGTTTTCCGCGGCTTCGGCGTTCATATAAGCTTCTTCCACTTCCAGGCTGACAGTGTTTTGGAGATGTTCCGTTTCCCGGTCCAGTGACCGCAGCGTGGCCTGAGCTTCGGCTGCTTCGCCTTTAGCCGGCTGCCAGAAGAAAAGCGGAATGGGGAAAGACAGGGTGACATCCCACCACTCTCCTTCGCCGATTACTTTATGGCGGTTAACGCCTAGGTCAAAATCGGGAAGATAATTCATATACGCTTGTTTTTTTTGGAGTTCCAGCCTCTCCTGAGCGAGATGCACACGCCGGAGCTCCGGCCGGAAATTAAAGGCACGTTCTTTGAGTTCATTTAAATCCAGAGGCACGGGTTCTTTTCGAAGCTGCCCGGAAATTTTTAAAGGTGCGTACTTCCGGCGGGCCATAAGATAATTAAGATAGGCTTTGGCCAGCCGCAATTCATTGGCGGCCTGCCTTACTGCCGTAGCGGCACGGGAGGCTTCGACCCGGGCTCGCAGCACTTCCACCTGGGCCGCGTCTCCGGTTTCGTATTTCAATTCCGCTTTTTTTAGAAAATCGCGGGAGAGCTCCAGGTTTTCTTCAGCGTATTTCTGCTGTTCCTGTGCCAGCAACAGCTCGTAGAAACCTTGTTTGACCTGATAGCTGATATCCAATTCCAGGAGTTCGATTTCCCGCATCAGTTCCTGGGATTCCTTGGCGGCGATTTTTCCGCGCAGATAACGCTTGCCGGGAAATTCAATCGCTTGGCTAACCCCGAAATACCATTCTCCCGTGTTCCGGAAATCAAACAAATGGGGCTGCAGGTCCGAGTCCCAATCCAGAGAGGGCTGGGGAAAGGCTTTGGCCTGGTTGATCCGGGCTAAAGCCGCCTGGTATTGCTGGTAAGATGACAGGATCAGAGGATTATTCTGCATGGCTTCCTGAATGCACTGGTCAAGGGTTAGAGGTCCTATCTTTTCTGCGGTGTTATCCTGGGCTGCTGACAGACTCAAACACAACAGAGCGCTGATGAATATTAGGGTTGTTTTTTTCACGTTCCGCCTCCTTTTTAACGGGTTTTTGCAAGGAATACTGAGTTAAGAGGGAAAGTTCAACTCAAAGGAGGGGACCGCGACAAATCCGAGGGGAAAGCCAGCTGAGGGTATGGCTGCAATTCGAATTGGCTGATGATTTCAAGTTGAATAAGCTGCGGCAGATAGGCGAAATGAATATGAGCGGTAAGCATGGTTGAGCTTTGGAAATGACAAGCGGGACAGTTCTTTGAGTTCTCCGGAGTGGTTTCCGTGTGGAGAAAATTTATTCCCAGGGATAAACTAAGAAAAATCAACAGAAAAATAAGATTTAATAGAATTCGATTCTTTTTTTCCATCGGCACCGTCCCCATATTATGGAATTGGGTGCGGCCAAGTTCTGATTCTTCAGTAGTTGCAGAAATATCACCTGGTCCAAATGGACTAG
>CAYRTV010000102.1:0-8483 GCA_964427225.1 uncultured Eubacteriales bacterium | reverse complement strand
CCAACGGACGGGTCCTGATTCAAGGTGAAAACGGTACGGGAAAAGAGCTGATTGCCCGGCTTATACATCAAAGAAGCCAGCGAAAAAATAAGCGTTTCATTCAAATCAATTCGGCCGCCATTCCGGATAATCTAATAGAAGACGAATTATTTGGCTACGCTGTCGGTAATTCTGAGCACGCCGTCAAAAATAAAAAAGGGAAACTGCTGCTGGCGGACGGAGGAACGCTTTTTCTGGATGAAATCAGTGAAATGAGCCCTAAAACACAGGCAAAACTGGTTCAGGTTATTGAAGACGGCAGATTTACTCAGCAGGGAGCGGATGAGCATATTCGCACTGACTGCCGGATTATTGCTTCCTCCAGCATCAATCTCAGGGAACGCATCTCGGAAGGCCTTCTTCGTCAAGACTTATTCTATAAACTGAATGTCATCCCCATCACCGTTCCTCCTCTCCGCGAACGCAAGGAAGACATTCCCTTGCTGATCACTTATTTTCTTGAATATTACGCTCTTGAATCCGGGAGAAAGCAAAAATCCATGACGGATGATGCGATGCAGGCCTTTATCAATTATTCCTGGCCTGGAAATATCAGCGAACTGAGCAATGTTATTGAACGGTTCGTGATCATGATCAAAGAACCGGAAATCAATACGTCACATCTCCATCTGCTGGTCGAGCCGAGAGAACCCCAACTCCCCCCGGAATTTACCGCCGGCCAGCCCCTCAAACCCGCCCGCCTCGAATTCGAACGTGAATATATTCATAAAAACCTGGTAAAGAATAATTGGAACCTGCCCAAAACCGCAACACAGCTGCAGATAGAACCGGACGAACTGGAAAATAATATCAAACGGCTGGGTATTCAGTTTCTTGGCTAAGCGTTTTGCATTTTGCGTTTTGCGGATTCTCTAATTATTGGGGTGTTTATGATTTACAGGATGTATTATTTGTGTTAAATTTAGTGAGAAATCCTGAGAAAAACAATGAAAACAGAAGCACTTCGACTCGTCATACGTTCAGCCAGGAAATTCATCAATATCGGAGCTCGCAGCCGGCTTTGGAATCTGATTAAAAAGCTCCATCCTTCGGATATAGCCGGCGTGATCAATCACCTGGTTGTCCGGGAACGATTGATACTGACGCATATCCTGTTCGAAAACGACATCGAAAAAACCGCAGAAGTTTTGGCTGAAATTGCCCCCGAAGACGCAGCTGAGCTGATTGAAAAAATTCCGGTGGATATGGCAGCAGAGATTTTCCAGCAAACCCCGTCCGATGACGCCGCCAGAATCCTAGAAATCATTCCGGAAACGAGTAAAAATATTATTCTTGCCTCTATGGAAACCAAACCCACTGAAGAAGTAATGGAGCTTCTCGACCATGAAGAAGAAACCGCGGGCCGTATTATGTCGCCCAATTTTTATGCGCTGAACGAAAATACAAATGTTTCCGATGCCATAACCGCCATGCAATTGGAGGGTGATGTTGAATCTGCGTTTTATTTGTATGTAGTTGACGATCAAACACATCTCAGCGGAGTCGTTTCATTAAAGCAGCTTTTGTTTTCCCGGCCTAACACTCCCTTGAAAAAAATAATGACCCAGGATGTTATCTGCGTTCAGACCAGTGCGGACCAGGAAGAGGTGGCCCGGATTGTTGCTGATTATAACCTGGTCGCCATTCCTGTTGTTGATGATCAGAACAAGTTGGTTGGAGTTATCACCGTGGATGACATTATCGATGTCATCGATCAGGAAGCAACAGAAGATATGTATAAAATGGTTTCTCTTGATACCACTGACCGTATTCAGGACAGTCCTTTCAAATCCATAAAGAAAAGGCTGCCCTTTCTGCTCATGAGTATGCTGACAGCCTCTTTGGCTCCTTTTGTGGTTAACCAATTCAAAGCCACCATCCAGGAAGCTGTGATTCTGGCTGTTTTCATGCCGCTGGTAGCGGCACTGGGCGGTATTGCCGGTAATCAAACGGTGGCTATTATTGTCAGAGAAATCGCTATCGGACAAACTGAATGGATATCCGCTCGAAAAGCCTTATTAAAAGAAATGCTGGTCGGCCTGGGCAACGGCATCATTATCGGCGTTTTGCTGGGTGCCATCTCAATTTTAGTTGAAGCCAATCCTTATTTAGGACTGGTCCTGGGACTAGCTGTTATCATAAATCTTTTTGTTGCGGCACTGCTTGGAACACTCATCCCCTTCCTCTTGAGACTACTCAAACTCGACCCCGCCCTGGGTTCGGTCAACCTTCTCACTATGTGCACAGACTCCCTGGGTTTTTTCACTTTTCTTACACTTGGAACCCTTTTTCTGCGTTATATTACTTGATCAATAATGCCTAAGAATCAAACCGAAGCCATAGTCTTGAGGACTTTTCCTGTTGGGAATCAAGATAAAATGGTGGTTTTCTTTGCAAAAAACAAAGGTTTGCTTAAGGGCATTGCCAAAGGAGCCAAGAAATTCGGCAACCGCTTCGGAAGTACATTGGAGCCTATGTCCTACGTCCGGTCATTTTACTATGAGAAGGAAAATAAAGATCTGGTGATAATCAATTCCTGTGATTTATTGGAATCTTTTTTTGATCTTCAGTGCCGGCTTGAAACAGTTTACGCTTTAAACTATTTTTCCGAACTTATTGAAAATTCTCATCCGTCTCATTGCGATGAGGATATTCTATTCCGGCTTCTTCTGGCTGTTTTGAGAAAATTCAACACCGGAGGAGACCCAGGCTTTCTCACCGCTTATTTCGAAGTGTGGCTGTTAAAAATAAATGGATTTCTACCCGGATTTCATACATGCCGGAAATGCGGCAGTTCCTCTCCGGAATGGCTGTCCCCTTCCAAAGACGGAGCTTATTGCGATAAATGCGCCCCTAAAAAGAAGGAAAAAATTCAAAAAAAGCTGCCGGAATTCATCCGTTGGTCCCGAAAAAACCCGCCCAGCGAAAAACATCCTTTTTCACACGAAAATATTCAAAGTATTCGGAATGTGCTCAAGGAAATCATCACCTTTCACTTTGAGCACATACCCAAATCATCAGTCAATCGGCTGCCCTGACGACCACAATAAGGACAGGTTCCGTCGTCCGAAGCCAGGATACGGTATTCCATATGATATTTTCCTCCTTTCTGTTAAAATAGTCTCTTCTTATGGATATTAAAACGATTAATTATAAAAAAATAACCCTGCGCAATCTGCTGATCAATTTATTTTTATTCGTGCTCCCGTTTATCCTGCTTTTTTTTATTATCAATCATCAGATATCTTCTCATATCAAACAACAGATCTACAACCATCTTTCCGACTTGGTGGAAGAAAATTCCAAAACCATTCAGATTTTTTTCCAGGAAAGAATCATCGACTTGAGATCCCTTTCCCACTTAGACATTACTGAAATCGAACAGGCAGAAAAATTCAGATCTTTCTTTGCGTCCCAGGTTCAGGAGAAAGAGTGGTTTGACTTCATAATTGTTTCTGATCTGAATGGCAACATCGAGCTTTCCATCAACCTCGAAGTCAAAGCCAATATCAGCAACCGCGAATATTTCCAGGAAGCCGCTGTGGGTAATACGTATATTTCGGATATCTTTTTTTCAGATATCTTGGAAAAGCCGGTCATGATCATCGCCCATCCGCTCCGGGGAAAAAACGAGCAGATTCTGGGCGTTTTAGCCGCATCCCTGCAGCTGGAGAACTTTTACAACCTGCTGTTTGACCTGACAATGTCCGAGACCAGCGAATTATTTTTAATCAATCAAGCGGGAATACTGCTGTCCCCCACTAAATTAGGCGGCCGGCCGCTGGAAGATAAAGGCTACGATACCAGCTTTGACAATCCCCATACCGGGGAAAGCGGGGTCAAAACCCACTATGATTACCGCGGCAAGAAAGTCTTATGCGCTTATAAGAAATTACCCCGATCGAATTTTTATCTGGTCTCTGAAATGGACCTGGATGAGGCAATGGCGCCGGTGCAGCAGGTAGGCCGAACCATTTTAACCGTTTTTATTTTCTTTTTCCTTTTATTTGTTATTATTTCCGTGCTGTCTTCCCGGCGCATCACTTCTCTCCTGCGAAAACTCAACCAGGATTTGGAAACATCCCTGCATAACATCCGCTCGCAAAAAAAAGAGGTTGACCGCATCAATACGGAATTGGAGAAGAAGATCGAGGAAAGCCACTCGCTGGCTCATGAACTGACATTATCGGAAGAATATATCAGAAATCTCATTGACAGCATATCCCTGGGTGTCATCGGGCTGGACCGGAACGGGCGGATCACCCATTTGAACAAGGAAGTCAAAAATATGGTGGAAAATCCCAACCTGGCTCCGGGATATGACCTTTTTTCCATTTCCCCATGGTTTGATGGAAAAGAGGTCCGGGACGTATTCCGGGAAACCCTGCAGGAAGCCAAGCCTGGAAAGATAGAAGACAAATCCATTCCTTTGGAAAAAGGAGAAGAATTCTATCATTTTTCTTTTTTCCCGATTAAAAAGAACGGCACCCCGGATGGAATCACTTTGCTGCTGGAAAACATCACTGAAAAAAAACGGCTGCGGGAACAGCTGGCGGAATATGAAAAATTATCCGCTTTGAGCCAGCTAGCCCTCGGTGCCGCTCATGAAATCAATAATCCCTTGCTGGGCATATCTTCCTTTCTGGAAATGAAGGCGGAAGAGACCGAGGACAGCCGGGAAAAAGAAGAAGTCAATTTCGTGCTGGAAAATGTCTACCGGATTTCAGAAACCATCCGCGGCCTATTGGATTTCGCCAGACCGACCCCCCCTCAATTCACCAAAATCAACATCAATCATCTCATTCAGGAGACCCTGAATTTTCTCAGCCATCAGCCGATATTCAGGCGCATAGAGATTCATAAGCAGCTATCCCCCTCTTTATCCCAAATCACTGCGGATTTAAATCAAATCCGGCAAGTGCTGATCAATATGTTTATCAACGCCGCTCAGTCGATGCCGGAAAGGGGGGAGCTCACAGTGACAACTGAAAAAGTGAAATTCAAGGAATGGGTTCAGATCCAAATTTCTGACACCGGTGAAGGAATCAAGCAGGAAAATATCCTTAAAATCTTTAATCCATTCTTCACGACCAAAAAACGGGAAGGCACCGGCCTGGGCTTGAGCATCAGTTTGAGTTACATCAAAAATCACAACGGCCAGATTACAGTCCAGTCCCGGCCAGGGGAAGGGACAACATTCACCATCTCCCTTCCCATCCGCCAAGGCGGACGCTCTGCCTCCCAGGACGAGGACACAATATCATGACCGGATTTTCTATATTGATTGTGGACGACGAAATTTTAACCTTGAATACATTAAAAAAGACATTACAAAAAGAAAACTACGAAATCCATTTGGCCGATACCGGTGAAAAAGCTTTGGATATGGTGGACAAGTATAATCCTCACCTGGTCCTGCTAGACCTGATGCTGCCCGGCATTTCCGGACTGGAAGTTCTCAAGCGGATTAAAGAAACGGAAAGCGAAACCATCGTCATTATGATGTCGGCTTATGAAATTTTAGAAAAAGCGGTCGAGGCCATGAAATTGGGCGCTTATGATTATCTTCTCAAGCCGTTCAAGATCAGTGAACTAAAGAACACCATTCTCAGAGCTCTGGAAACCCTGACACTGCGGATCCGGGTTCAGGAACATCTCAAGTCCCAAAAAGGCCGTTATTATTTCGGCAAAATCGTCGGAAAAAGCCGCGGAATCAAACAAGCTATTGAAATGGCACAAAGAGTGGCTCTGTCTGAAAAAACCACTGTTCTCTTGCAGGGGGAGAGCGGGACCGGCAAGGAACTGATAGCCAAAGCCATCCACTATCACAGCCCCCGTGCTGAAAACAATATTGTGGACATCAACTGTGCAGCCATTCCGGACAATTTGATGGAAAGCGAATTGTTCGGATATGAGGCCGGCGCTTTCACCGACGCCAAAAAACGAAAATTCGGACTGATGGAAAAAGGAAGCGGCGGAACGGTTTTTTTTGATGAAATTGCTGAAATGTCGCTAAGTCTGCAAGCTAAACTTCTCCGGGTTCTGGAGGAAGGGACCTTTAACCGGTTGGGCGGCAACAATCAAATCAGTGTTGATATCCGGGTCATCGCGGCAACGAATAAGGATTTAAGCCAAGCGGTGGAACGGGGTGATTTTCGTTCGGATTTGTTTTACCGTTTGAACGTGGTGCCGATTCGCATACCCCCGCTGCGGGAGAGGCGGGAGGATATTATTCCTTTAGCGCTTTATTTTATCCAGGAATTCAACCGCGATTTAAAACGTTCATTTAAAGGGATTTCTCAGGACGCCGCCGCTGCCTTGAAAAGATATTCCTGGCCGGGCAACGTCCGGGAACTCAAGAATATTATTGAGCGGGTGATGTCACTGCATATCGATGAGGAGATCAAGATTAATCACCTGCCGCTTGAAATAAGATCCGGTCAAGGCCCATTGCAGAACCTGGAGCTGGAGGAAGGATCAGGGAAAAAATCCATGATCAGCCTGGAAGAATTGGAAAAAAGGTATATTAAAAAAGTGCTGGAAAAAACCGAAAATAATAAAACCCAGGCGGCAAAGGTCCTCGGCATTCATCCCACGTCCTTGTTCCGCAAACTCAAATCCTGGAATCTTTCATAGCCTGGATTATTCACAAAAAAATTGAGATGTTTTTGCACATTCTTTTTATCAGCGATTAACATGATTTGTATTGAAAGTTCAAATGGAACGTTTTTCCTTTGCACATTTTTATTATAATCGCAATTTTTCACCCCTTCGGGCGGGCCGAATCTCACCGCATCTTCCGGCTTTCAGCTCGTCGCAGTGAAGTGACGACCTTGATTGAATCAATGTCATCCTGAGTGAGCACAGCGAAGAACTCAAGTCTCAACGGCAACAGACACATATCATCCCCAGGCCGCGGCATCGGGCCCGGCCTCCTCTCCCATTCAGATTTTTAACGCCATGCATCGTCATCGGTGCCGAGATCGAACTGCAGAAACAATGCAGCATGAAATCTATTCCCAGGTTCAGTATAGCAGCTTTGCTGTCAGATTTGAGTTTTGAGATTTGCGATTTGAGATAAAAACAAGGGGGATATTGCAAAATGCAGTATAGCAAAATGCTACGATTGCAATATGCAAAAGTTTTAAATTATTTTATATCAACAACATAAATATTGGCACATCCCTTGCATAGGTACTGGGTGCATTCATAACTTTTGATAGCAAGGAGGCCATCAATGAGTAACGGAAAAAATTCCACAGCAAGAGAATATGAGCAAAAATCACATGAGCCGGAGATTATTCCCTGGCCTGAAATGGAAAAATTCCAACAGGAGAAGGATGAGCAAGAACCTGAAGTATCTCTGGACCGCAAATACCTTTATTATAAAGGTCGCAAAATCCCCATCCTTCAGTTCAAAAAGGCAGGTTATGACAAACTGCTCCAGCTTCTGGTCAAAGAGATAAGGGGGTAACCATGGCTAAAGCTGAAAAGATCAAATATATTGAGCCCATAATTAAGGACAAAGGGGAATATGACCCTTTTATCGAGGCCACCCTCCAATATGAAAGGGCGGCCGGGCAGTTGGATTTGGAACCATGGATCTACCAGCGGTTAAAATATCCTGAGCGGGAATTAACCGCCCACATGGCTGTGACCATGGATGACGGACGCGCAGTGACGTTTACCGGTTTCCGGGTACAACACTCCCGGGTTAGAGGCCCGGCCAAAGGCGGCGTGAGGTTCAGCCCCGACGCCTCCATTTCCGAATGCAAGGCTCTGGCAGCGTGGATGACTTGGAAATGTGCGGTTTTAAATCTGCCCTTCGGTGGCGGGAAAGGCGCGGTTATCTGCGATCCGCAAAAAATGTCGGAAAATGAATTAAAAAAGCTTACCAAATCATACACCCACGCTATAAAAGACATTATTGGACCCTACAAGGATATTCCGGCACCGGATATGTTCACCAATTCCCAAAACATGGCCTGGATCGCCGAGGCATACAGCCAGGGCAAAGATTATATAGAACCAGCGGTAGTGACCGGCAAGCCCGTTCATCTATGGGGCTCTCTCGGCCGCGAAGCCGCTACCGGAACCGGCTTGTTCCATTCTCTTAAAGAAGCTTCCAAATATCTGAATTTTCCCATTGCCGATAGAAAAGTCGCCATCCTCGGATTCGGCAATGTCGGTTCTTCCATCGCCAAATTAGCACACAAAGCCGGGTGCAAAATCATTGCTGTGACGGATATGTTCGGGGGAATTTACAATGAAAACGGAATCGATCCCTATAAACTGCACGATCAGGTCAAAAGCCGGGGTTCGGTGGTTGATTTCCCGGATACGGAACCGATAGATAATGACAGCTTGATCGCTTTACCGATTGATATTCTGATCCCGGCAGCTATGGAAGGCCAGATCAATAAAAGCAACGCCGATTCCGTCCG
>CAYRTV010000101.1:0-8487 GCA_964427225.1 uncultured Eubacteriales bacterium | reverse complement strand
ATAGCCCCCCCGTTTTGATAAACAACCATGCCGTTTTCCCCGGAAGGCCATAGGACATCATATTCATCATGGGCGGTAACCTGGTTTATTTCGCCGGTTTCGAGCTGATAAGAATAGATATTGAGGGTTATCTCCCGGTCGGAAACATAATAGACCGTATCGCCGTACCATAAGGGATGCTGGTCGGTGCCTTCAAAGGTGGTCAGGCGGCGGGAGGTGTTTTCAGTCAAATTGTAAATCCATACATCCTGAGCGCGGCCTCCTTTATAGCGTTTCCAGGTCCGGAATTCACGGGAAATTGGCGTATAGACGATTTTGTTTCCGTCGGGAGAAAAAGTGCCGCCGCCGGCCTCAGGTATGGCCAGCGGTTTTTCCAAACCGCCCTCGCGGTCGATGAGAAAATATTTACCCATCCTTTGCCCGAAAGGCGTCCGGTTGGCCCGGAACAGGATATGACGGCTGTTTGGGCTCCAATCCAGAGGATAATGATCAAACCCTCCCCGGGGTGGCAGCAGGCCCACGTCATTATAGTAGGTCAATTGGCGGGGTGTTCCCCCGGTGGATGGCATCACATAGATCTGCCGGGAACCGGAATACTCTCCGGAAAAGGCAATCCAGTTGCCGTCCGGCGAAATTTTTGGATAGATCTCCAAGCCTTCATCTGAAGTCAGCCGTTTGGCATTACCGCCTTCAGCAGGAACGGACCATATATCGCCGGCATAGACAAAAACAATCAAATCGTCATTGATGTCCGGCATCCGCAGCAGCCGGGCGTCCTCCATGGCGACGGAAAAACCACTGCAGAGCAAAATTCCCAATAAAAGAACGAAATATTTTTTCATTTGAATTCCTCCTTGTCGTCGTTTCGGTCCATGAATCATTCAGGTTAAATTATGGATAATGTCCAGGCGGTCCTGCATATTGATTTTGCGGGCTTCTTTATCTACGACCCGAATGCCGCCTTCAACCGGCTTGGTGTTCCAGCGGACCGCATTGGCAAACTCTTCCCGGCCTTCCCAAAGAGAAGGAACCGGGAAATATCCCCGCTTAAAAACCTGATAAAGGCCTTCCGCGCTGTATAAATCCTGTATATATCGTTCCATATCCGCGATCATCATTCGGGCAGCATGGATAATTTCTTCCGTTGAGTCTTGGACGCCGGGGCTGAGGATCATATCATGGATGTCGCGTCTGCGGCGAAATTCCGGGTAATGCCGTAAAGTCGCTTGAGTGATGCGGATGCTGCCGTCGATCACTTCGGGATCAGCCAGGTGCAGGGCTTCCGAATAACTGACAACATGGATGATTTCAGGACTTTCTGCGGCTCCGGGTTCCACATCCGCCATTAAAGCGCTGACGGACGCCAGCTGTATTTTTGCTTTTTCGATATCCGGTGAAAAGTAGTCCAGTCCGGCCCGGGGCTGGTAGACCACCCGGAAGCGGGAATCTTCCAGCGATCGGACCAGCCGCAGCATGGCACGGGATTTTGCCAGGTCATTCAATCCCTGAGTGGATTTAGGGGTATTGAGCATATTCTGCAGCACTAACGTCCGGATGCCGAGTTTTTTGGCGGTCCGTGCAGCCAAGTAAGCGGACACCACATAGGTGATGTCATCGCCTCCGCGGAAAGCGAAATGATGCGGAATGTTAGGTTCAAAGGGTTTGTTGAACGAAGCAATATACCGGACCGCTTGCAGATGCTCTTTCAATCCCTGTTTCACCGGTAGAGGCCCCCGGCCGTCTATCCGGTTGAACCACCAGAAAGACAAAGCATGCCAAGCCATGTTCAAATTCCTTTCCAAAATCCGGGCTGTGCCGGCGACATTTTTTGTCCCGGAATAAGCCCGTACCAGCATGGGCGAGGCATCTTCCCGGATAGCGCGGAGTTCAAATTCACTGTTAAACGGGACTCCGCCGCCGTTGGGAAGATCATCCCAGTCTTCACCGAAATGAGACTGACTGAGTTGGGATGATCCCACTGATATGATATCCAGAAATCCGGAGCGGGCCAGTTTCTTCAGCCATTGAGAGAAGAGCGCCAGGGCTTTTACCCGGTCTTCCAAATAGGGTCCGGCGTGAACCCGATAAAGCGGCAGCCGGCCGGAGTGAGCGGCCGCCCGGAGGCGCAGATTCAGATGATCCCGGTCAGTCCCATACCCCGGATAGCCGTAGCTGGTTGAGGGAGCTTCTTTGAGGTGTTTTTCTTCCCGCAGAAGTGTTTTTCCGAATTCCATTCTAAGGTCATCATAAACGGATTGTTCCAGAATGGCTTTTGGGATGAGGTCCTCGGGGACACCGAGTTTCTTTAAGCTTTCAACCGGGGTTTCATCGCCCCGGAAAGTTGGAAACTTGTCTCCGAATTCTTTCTCCACCGCCTGGCAGGCGGCGGGTAACCCGGCAAAATAGACTTGCTGTACCTGACCGTTTTTTTCCCAGGACAGGGTGTCGTCGTTTTCGATCTGAGTGACCAGCCGCCCGAAAGTATTCAGTCCTTGCTGAGGGTCTAAGCGATAGCTGAATCCTAGATGAGTGATGCCGTTTTCGAGAATCCATTGTTTGATTTTTGCATAGTAATGGGAATTTGAGATTTTATCCACAGCTTCGGTGACAGCGGCGGGGGAAATAAACACTTTATAGCCGCACTCTTCCAGCAGCCGGGCCATATAGCTTATGCCCAAAGTATGTGCATCGATTCCGGATTTGATAAGGCCGTAGCGGGTATGGGCAATTGTGTTCTTTTTAATCATATTAATTCCCTCGTAAAACGAAACGCAAAACGTTTAAAACTCAATTGCATGCTTTTTTTGCCGTTACTTCTCACTTTTTACTTTTTACTAAATATTATGGCATAGAACCCGGCACGGGAAAAGCGAAAATCGAAATACTGCAGCAATAATGGTTGATTTTTTCAGCTGTCCCGTTTAATCTAAAATACTTAATATCAACCTCTCGCGGTTCGCCGCATGAGCGGACTGGAGGGTGAAACCGAGGAGGCAAAAGTGAGAAACCGAATATTGCTGTGGACGGCAGCGGTTTTATTGCTGTCCGTATCCCTGGGTGCCCAGGATTTGGTTCTTAGAGGCGGAACCGTCCTGACAATCACAAACGGTGTCATTGAAAACGGTACTGTGGTGATAAAGGATGGTAAAATTCAAGCAGTCGGCCGGGATATTCCGCTGCCGGCCGGGGTTAAAGTGATTGATACCACCGGAAAATTTGTGATGCCCGGTATTATCGACAGCCATTCTCATATCGCTTTAACGGATGTCAATGAGGCGACTGATCCGGTCACTCCCCAAATATGGATGAATGAAGCCCTGGAGCCGTTTTCGGATTCCATCCGAAAAACTCTCGCCGGCGGTGTCACCACGGTTAAAACCATGCATGGCAGCGCGAATGTCATCGGAGGGGTCAACGTGACCGTCAAATTGAAATACGGCACTTCCGTGGAGGAAATGATCGTCGAAGGAGTACGGCCCCAATTGAAAATGGCTTTGGGTGAAAACCCCAAACGTCTTTACGGAAGCAAAGGCCGGATTCCATCTACCCGCATGGGAAACGCTTATGTGATGCGGAAAGCATTCATCGAAGCGCAGGAATATATGCAGAAGTGGGAAGAATATGAGAAAAAGAAGGTGGAGGGAAAAGATGTCACTCCCCCAAAAAAAGATTTGAAGATGGAAACCTTGAAAATGGTGCTGGAAAAAAAATTGGCGGCCGATTGCCATGCTTACCGGGCGGACGAAATCGTGTGGGTGATCAACTTCTGTGAAGAATTCGACATTGACCTGCTTCAGATCAGTCACTGCATCGATGGATACAAAGTGGCCGATGTGCTGGCGGAATCCGGCGTGGCTTACGGCGGCTGGGTCGACTGGTGGGGATTTAAAGAAGAAGCCTATGACGGAACGCCCTACGGCATGCAGATTCTTTATGACGCCGGGGCCAAGATCATCATCAATTCGGACAGCCCGGATGAAGGCCGTTATTTATTTTTAAATGCGGCTAAAGTTTTAAAATATAATGATATTCCTGAAAACGGAATATTGAAAATGATAACTCTCAATCCCGCCGAGTCGCTGGAGATGGGAGACCGGGCCGGGAGCATTGAAGCGGGCAAAGACGGTGATATCGCTGTTTTTGACAAGCATCCTCTGGACTCCACCACAAAATGCCTTATGACCATTGTGGAAGGAGATGTTTATTTCGATTATGAAAGAGACAGCATTACCGCGAAGGAGGCCGGCAATGAGTAAAAAGATATATATCTTCGCAATCTTGATTCTTTCAGCATCCGTTTTTTCAGCCGGTGCTGCTGATAAAATTCTGATCATTAATGGAACCATTGTTCCCGTTACGGGCAAAAACATTCGGGGAGGGAGCCTGCTGATTGAAGACGGCAAGATCAGCCGCATTGCCGCCCGAGTGATGGAAGCGCCTGCCGGCGCTGATGTGATTGATGCGGAAGGAAAATATATTTATCCGGGCATGGTAGCCGTGATGACCGCCGTGGGTGTCACCGGATATCCCGGGGCGGGATCGGACACGGATGAGCAGGGCACGGTAACCCCCCAGATGGATCCTTATGATGCCGTCAACCCTGAAGATGAAACCATTCCGGTGACCCGGATGGGCGGGGTGACAACGGTTATGACGGTGAGCGGGACCCGCAGTCCGATTAACGGGAAAGCGGTGGTGCTGAATTTGGATGGTTACCTGGCCGAAGAAATGATCATGAAAAGGTATGCCGGCCAGATATTCAATACAGCCGCCAAGCAGAAGGGTAAATATCCCTCAACTTTACCCGGTGTTGTGGCTCTTCTGGAAGATAAATTGAATGATGCGGTTCGTTATGCTGAGAAGCAAAAGAAATCAGGACAACAAGACGAGGAAGATAAAAGTTCAGTTTCCAAGACAGATCTGGCGATGGAAGCCTTGGTGCCCGTGGTTAAAGGAGAAGTAACAGCGTTTTTCCTGACTTATGATGAAGTCTCACTCCGCAATGCCCTTAAGATTATTGATGAATATGACTTGAAAGCTGTCATCCAGGCCCGCAACGGCGTACTGAAATATGCGGATGAAATAAAGCAAAGGGAGATTCCCGTCATCTGGGCGGGGACGACTATTATTCCTGAGCGGTGGGAAGCTTTTGACCGTTTCTATCATGTGGCCTCTGAGTTGGAGAATAAAGGTTTGCTTTTTGCATTTGATCCCGGCGGATGGGGGCCCGGCAGCCGGAACGTCCGAAACCTGCCGGTGCCGGCCAGTCTTTCCGTGGCCCATGGTTTATCCGAGCGAGCCGCAATAGAGGCTTTAACCATTAATCCTGCAAAAATTTTAGGAATTGATGATAAAGTGGGTTCTCTGGAAGAAGGGAAGATTGCCAATGTGGTTATCTGGACAGGCAGTCCCATAAAGATGGGCTCACAGGTTGAAAAGGTTTTTATTAAAGGCAAACAGATTCCCATGACCAGTGTTCAGACGCAATTGTATGAGAAGTTTGATAAAGTCGTGAAGGAACGGATGAAGAGGACTGCAAAACGCTAACCGCAAACCGCAAAACGAAGACATTACATTAATTCACTGTCATTTCTCCAAAATTTCTCCTTATTTCAGGTTATAGGAACTTCAATGTGGGTTTAGTTTTGAGATTTGAGATTTCTGATTTGAGATAAATAGCGAAGCAGGCTTCAGGTTGACAATTCGTCTTCCGGCACGCCGAGGCTGAGTCCCAGCCCGAGGGCGGCCTTGACCCAGCGATGGTCCGGGGTAACCAGGCGGGATTTGCCGGCGATTTTTTCAATGGCGATGGAATCCAATTCGTTTTTATTTAAAACCACCATCCGGCAATAATCACCGCGATAGGCCATCCGGGCTGCTTCGCAGCCATAGACTGTCGCCAGCATGCGGTCCCTGGATGTAGGCGAACCGCCCCGGAGCAGGTGCCCTAAAATGGTGACCCGGCATTCCACGGAGATTTTTTGTTCGATTTGCTGGGCCACTTTATGAGAAATGCCGCCCAAGCGAACTTTTTCCGGCGATTCTTCGATGATTTTTTGGACCACCATTTCTCCGCCGACGGGCTTGGCACCTTCGCCGACCACTACGATAGAGAATTTTTTTCCCCGGGAATTTCTCAGCTTGATCTGATCGCAGACAGCGTCGATATCATAGGGAAATTCCGGCATCAGTATGATATCCCCTCCCCCGGCCAGTCCGGAAGCCAAAGCCAGCCATCCGGCGTATCGGCCCATCACTTCCACCAGCATAACCCGGTGATGGGATTGAGCCGTGGTATGAATCCGGTCGATAGCGTCGGTTGCGACCTGAGACGCGGTATCGAAACCAAAAGTCACATCGGTACCTTCAATATCGTTGTCGATGGTTTTAGGAACACCGATGATGGGCAGTCCCTTTTGGATTAATTTATGGGATACCGTCATGGTCCCGTCTCCGCCGATGGCGATCAGGCATTCCAATCCTAATGCCTGAAAGTTTTTCAGGCATTGACTGCTCCTGTCCAGATAAACGTATTCATCATTTTGCAGGACCGGGTAACGGAAGGGATCCGCCCGGTTGGATGAGCCGAGTATGGTTCCGCCCCGGGTTAAAATACCGGATACATCTTCATCATCTAAATGACTGTAATTATTTAAAATCAGTCCCTCAAAACCGTCGTTGAACCCGATGACATCCATGTCGAATTCATTATCTGCCGTCTTGGATACAGCCCGGATGACGGCGTTGAGTCCGGGACAGTCGCCGCCTCCTGTCAGAATACCGATGCGTTTTCTTTTTTTCATTGTGATTTAATATTAGCGCATTTTTATCTGTAAAACAAAGCGAATTCAGCTCCGCTTGATTTCAGCCTCTTCTTTATGGTATATTCCATACACATCGATAAGGAGAAAGGTCACGCCGGATTGCAGCCGGAGAGATTTTTTAAAGCTCTGCCCGGCCGAAGGCCGCAGCGTGCCCCCGCGTAAATAATCTCCGGCTTGCTCCGGGAATAATATGGCTGAGAGGAAAAAGCAAAAACGGCCCGCAGTAAGTCTGCTGTTAATTGTTATTACGACAGCGGGACTGGCTGCCGGGTTTCATTTTTCCGGCAAATTCCGTCAGCAGGAGCACTTCCGGCTGCAGGTCCTTTTTACTGATAAAGCCGGAGGACGGGAACATAAAACAACCATTTTCGGGATTTCATCCAATCAGATAACCCGGCTGGTCAAACGTATCCAAAAGCGGGGTCTTTTCCCGGAAAAAATGACGATTTCCGGAGTTTTGTGGGTAAATGAACCCGGAATGTATTCCCTCGCGTTCGCCGCCAACCGTTCGGCCCGGTTTTTTATCGACGGCAGGCGAGCTGCGCAGACAGCAGTATTAAAAAGAGACAGCAGCCGGGTGTCTCAAGTAGAACTGGGAGCGGGAAGCCGGGCTTTTACCCTGGAATTTTTACCGGCGGTAAGGAATCCTTATCTGGGTTTATTATGGAGAACTGAAAGGGATGACCGCTTCTCCTCGATTCAATCCTCCCGGATTTTTTCTCCTGATACAGTCGAATACAGCCCGGATAAAATACGCAGCCTGCGGGCTGAAGCAGAGCGATTGCTTTTTTTAAAAAACGCAGGATTTGTCACAGCAACAGCCGCTCCGGTCATTTTGATCATACTGACGGCGGCCGGGTTTCGAGAAAAAAGAGAGCCCCTGCCGCATCCGTCTGAAGTGAGGGCCCCGGCCGGCAAAAGCCGCCTGATCGAGATCGATAAGACCAAGGGATTCGCCGGTTTTCTCATGGTGGCCGCTCATATAAGCAGCGGCAGGCTGCTTCCGTTCGGGACCTTCGGGGCCGCCTTGTTTTTCCTGTGTTCCGGGATGAACACAATTTTATTTTTAGTGCGGACCCATCAGAAAAGACATTATAATTATTACCATTTATTTTTCGGGATTCTGCTGTTCACAGGAGGGTATACGCAGATCGTGATTGCCCATCCCGGCAATCCCAGGATGATGCCCGAGTTTCTGCAGGTTTCCGCTCTATCCATTCTTTTGATTTTCGGCCTTAGTCAATTATTTAAAACTCTTTATCATGTTGGATTTTTGTTTCCGGTTCCTTTCCTGCTTCATTTTCTTTTCATGGAAGGGGTGATCCGTATGCCCCAAGCAGCAGGCGCCCTGGCTTCGTTTTTTTTCAACCCCGGCGCTTTTCCCTTGTTCCCCTGGGCCGGATTCTTTCTTTATGGGGTGTTTTTGCTTTACCTGCATAAAAGAAAAGGGGCTTTACTGAGTTTGTCCGCCGGGACCGGTCTCTTAGCCGGAGTTTCGATTTACTTTCTGCGCATTCCGGTTGAGAAATGGGGGATGTCCTTATCTTATGTGTTTTTATCCTTGTTTGCGGTGACGGTTTTGTTTGCTCTTTTTTACCTGTTGACGGTCCAGAGGTGCGGTGAAGTGTGTAAAAGCGTGAACTCTATTTTAGAAGTGGTGGGG
>CAYRTV010000100.1:0-8522 GCA_964427225.1 uncultured Eubacteriales bacterium | reverse complement strand
GTGGGTTCGACTCCCTCCTCCGGCATTCTGTAAATCCTCTGATTTCCAATATGCGTTGTGATATTTGAATCATATGGATTCTTCTTATTGACTGCATTTGTTTTCTTTGTATATGATGACGAGCAGAGTCACAAAGAAGGAGGACATCCGATGGCCATAAGGGGAAGACTTCATCAAAAGGAGGAAATAATTCGGTTCTGCCGGAAGCGACGATGGAAACTTCGGATACCAGGATTTTGATAATCCCTGTATTCCCGGTGAACTGGATGATTCTTTGGGAGTCATTTGATGAAAGCAAATAAGGGGATTCCGATTATGTGCCTTTTTATTTTGGGATGACGGCTGATGACCGGGAACGGATTTACATTCAGCGGACATCTGCTTCAATAAGCGTTTTTTCGATGCCGAATGCGATAAATATATACTCCTTTATCCTTGTCATCAATCCTGTAAATTATTCGATAGTCTCCTGAGCGGATGCGATAGCCTTCTTCTGCTGTAAGTTTAATACATCCACGCGGCCTGGGATTTTTTTTCAAAGATGTGATTTTCTTAATGAGATTATCAAATATTTTTCCCCTGAATTTGTCTAAGTCGTTTCGGGCTGTGGGGAGAAGAAGTATTCTATACACGTCTCTTTTTTATGTATTCCTCGAGGGAAACAGCCTCTTTTTCTAAAGAGCGCAGCGTTTTTAGGTCCACTAAATCTTCTTTAAGTTCTTCTCTCTCGAGACGGTCTTCAAGAGCTTTTTCTACAAAAAATCCATATTTAATTCCCCGTTCACGGCAGAATTTTTTTACTTTATCAGCCGTTTTATCATCAATCTTGACTGCAAATGTTTTTTTCGGCATAGCATTAATAATTTAGCAAATCTAGTAAACAAAAACAAGATAAAGTTAACAAAAGTTATGTTCTCCTGGAGAGTAAAGCGACAAAGGATTCCATGCTGTTTCGTTCAGGTGAAATGGAACCGATTCATTCGGCGAGGTAGTCTAAGATCCCCACGGCCGCTGCCGCGGCCTGGGGATGACAAGGGGGCCTGCTGGCGCAGGCCTCCGGATGACAATAGGATTCTGTGCGGCTCAAGTTGACCAGGGGATTTCGGCTGGCTCTGTCATCCTGAGGAGCAGGGCGACGAAGGATCCCAAGCGGCTTCGTTGATACATAGCAATAGCATCCTTGACAAAAGAAGGGGCGGCGATTATAAAAATGATTCGGGGAAATCCCTGAGATAAAGATTTATATCCAAGGAGATGCCATGAATCTGAGAAAGATTATGTTTTTATCTGTTATCCTTTTATCCCTCACGTTTTCCGTATTTGCTTCAGACAATCATCTAATTATGACGAAACAAGAGCAGGCCGAAGTTGTCAATGACTGGCAGGAATGGCGGCTGGAGAATATTCTTCCCGGGATTATGCGGCGGGCCGGCATCGATATGTGGCTGGTCATGAACCGGGAGTATATGGAAGACCCGGTTTATTTCACCATGGTTCCCAGGCCGGTGATGTATTCCGGCGGCCAGGTCGTCCTTATTTTCCAGGACATGGGGCCGGGAAAAGGGATTGAGCGTTTCTGCAGCGCTCCCGGCGGTGTGCCCGGCTACAAAAATATCTGGAGGCCGCGGAATAAAAAACAGATGGCGAACCTGGCTGATTTCATACGGGAGAGAAATCCCGAAAAGATCGGGATCAATGTTTCTTCCACCTGGCCTCTGGCTGATGGAATGTCGGCATCGCAGAGAGACAAGCTGGAGGAAGGTTTGGGGGCCGAGCTCAGCCGTAAACTCGTCTCCGCTGAGGATATCTGTGTCGGCTGGCTCGAGACACGGAGTCCGCAGGAATTAGATGCCTATCGTCATATCTGCGGCATAGCCCATGATTTGATTGCTGCATTTTTTTCCAACGAAGTCATCATGCCCGGTGTCACCACAACCAATGAAGTCCGGTGGTGGATCCGGCAGAGGATCGAGGGGATGGGTTTGGAAACATGGTTTCATCCTTCGATCGATATCGTGCGCTCCAAAGCGGAAGCAGAGAAGTACCCTGAGGATGACAAGGTCATCCGCCGGGGCGATGTCCTTCATTGCGATGTCGGTATTGTCTACTTGGGCCTGTGCACGGATATGCAGTGGCAGGCTTATGTTTTAAAAACAGGGGAGACGGATGTGCCGGCAGGGATCCAAAAAGCCCTGGATAACGCCAACCGGATGGCCGACATCTTTATGGCCGAATTCCAAGAAGGACGGAACGGGGCGGAGATCCGCGATATCACTATGAATAAGATTAAGGCGGAGGGATTGAACGGCTTAATCTATACGCATCCACTCGGCTTCTATGGTCATGCTGCCGGCTGTACGCCGGATGCACGCAATCCCAACCGCATTGATGAAGGGAATCCGCCGAAATGGGATTACCCGCTTTACCCGAATACTGTCTATGCCATTGAGTTCAGCTGCACCACACCGGTGCCGGAATGGGGCGGGCAGGATCTGCGCATCGGTTTCGAGGAGAACGCCGCTTTTACCGCCGCCGGGTGCCGGTTTATTGACGGCCGGCAGCGGGAGTTTTTGATTATCAAATAAATGGCCTGTTCTGTCATCTTGAGGAGCAGCGTGACGAAGGATCCCAAGCGGCTATGTATATCTCAAATCGCAAATCTAAAATCGCAAATCTAAAAACCACATCGAGTCAGATTTCTGCTGTGCGACTCGGGGGTGACATGTTTTGTGCTGCCGCAGCCCCGGGGGATGCCTGGGTAAAACTACCAACACAGCGACAATCTCCGTATTGTCAATGAAGAGAATGAAAAAGAGTAAAACAAAAAATTATTCCCAGCGAAAGACTTTGATGGAGATGATCAAAGAAATAATCATAACTCCAAAGAGAATGGCTGCGTTCGGCCAATGCTGGGCCCAGGTGTCGCCGAACCAAAAACCTTTGAGCAGATTAACAACGTAAGTCAGAGGAATGAACCGGGAGATGGATTGAATATTGTCCGGCATCATTTCCATGGGCAGGGTGGCGCCGGACAGAAAAATCATAGGAAAAAAAATAGCCATGCCGACGATTTGAGATGTCCGTGCCGTAGGAAGGAAGCCGGCCAGGATAAAACCAAGGGAAAAAAAGCTCAAGCAGCTCAGGATAAAACCCAGACCGAAATTGAAGGGATTTCCGCTGAAACGCAGTCCGTAAAAAATATCAGCAGCCAGGATGAGAAGAGCCATGCCCAAGGCCGTCATGAAGAATATGACGACCAAATCCGCAGTCAAAAGAGATAAGGGCCGCAGAGGTGTCACCTTGAAGCGGCGCAGGATTCCGGTTTCACGGTAGGTTGACATAATCACCGGGATGGAGATCAGTCCGCTGGTGGCGATGATCAGCCCCGTATAGGAGGGGACCGAGACATCCACATTACCGAATCCGCCGAATAGGGGACTGGGGTTATTGCCGTAGATGCTGCCGAAGACAAAAAGCAAAATCAAAGGGAACACCAAGGTGAAGAAAGCGGCCTGGGGTTCCCGCAGGAAAAGTTTCATTTCCATCCAGGTTAGTTTCCAAAAGCTTTTCATTTTCTAATCCCTAAGATGTGTGCCGGTGTATTTCAAGAAAACATCTTCCAAATTCGGTTGTTCCGTGTGTAAATCTGCAAAGCGGATATGATTTTCGGTTAAAAAATGCACCACATCCGCTACGAATTTTTCTCCCTTCCCCGTTATAACGGCTCTTTCCGTGGTCATTTCCACTTTGTTTACGGTCGGAAGTGCCTTCAACGCTTGGGTATCCCATGGATTTTTATATGAAAATATAACCTTGTTTTCTGCGTCCAAGCTTTTTATCAGGTTTTCCGGGGTGTCCAAACCAATGATTTGGCCATGGTCCATGATTGCGACCCGGTGGCATAGCCGTTCGGCTTCTTCCATGAGATGAGTGGTCAACAGAACGGTCTTTCCTTGATGGTTAATATCCCGGACTAAGTCCCACATGGAGCGCCTGCTTTGAGGATCGAGTCCGGTGGTCAATTCGTCTGAAAATACAAGCTCAGGATCGTTTATGAGGGCCAGAGCGATAAAAAGCCGCTGCTTTTGTCCTCCGGACAGTTTGGCAAAAGCTTTATTGCGGCTTCCGGTCAAATCCAATTGGTCGAGCAGGCGTTCCGGATCAAGGGACCTGGGATAAAAAGACGAAAAGAGGTCGAGGGCTTCCCAGACTTTCATCTGATGGCTAGTATGGCCTGCTGAAGCTGAACGCCTATGCGCAGTCTGAGTGCACGGCGTTCCTTTCGCGGCTGCAGGCCTAATACAGACAGCTCTCCCTCATCCGGTTCGCGAAGGCCTTCCAGGCATTCGACGGTGGTGGTTTTGCCGGCGCCGTTTGGACCGACGATTCCGAATATTTCTCCCCGGCAAACCTCAAAGGAGATATGATCGACAGCTGTAAGGTCTCCATAAGTTTTGACAAAATTCTGAACTTGAATGGCGGGAAAATTATTCATGGATATTACATCATGATTTCCATGGTCACCAAAGGATTTCCGGCTGCAGCTTAAATAAGTTGCTGAGATGAAACCGTGTTATAGCACCGAAAAGAATGCCGTTTTTTGAACGGAGTACAATGGAATCGTCTTCAATAGTGATTGACATGATTTTTCTCAATATTTTCTCCAATGCAAAATGATTTGTTTCAAATATTCTTATCATATTTAAAAGTCCATGGTCAATCAGTAGTCAATTAGGGTAAGATAAAGCTGATGCCTTTATACCAATTGATCCGGACTCAAAACATACCGGCAACGGGTGATCTGGTGTGGGATTTTATTTCTAATCCAAGAAATCTCAAAGATATCACTCCGCTTTTTATGGGATTTGATGTTGTTTCAAAAGATTTACCGGGACGGATGTATCCGGGAATGATCATTCATTATAAGGTTCGGCCTTTTTTGAAAATAAAAGTGAACTGGGTGACGGAAATTACGCATGTAGAAGAAAAGTCTTTCTTTGTCGACGAACAGCGATTAGGGCCTTATAGAATGTGGCATCATGAGCATCAGATTAAACCGGTTCCGGGTGGAGTGCTGATGATCGATCTTGTAACGTATGTACCGCCGTTTGGTTTTATAGGGGTATGGGCCAATTCTTTATTTATTAGAAAACGACTGCAGACAATATTTGATTTCCGCCGTGTTGCTATAGAGAAAAAGTTCGGAAAAATGGAAGATAAGTGATTATTTTGTCATTTTTCCTATTGAGCGAAATCCGCTGTTTTTTTTAAAAAATTACAATATCATTCTTCATTCTGAATATTGAGCTCCAGAGGCACGTCAATAAGCTGGCTCTTATTGGTTTGTATAATATCCAATTGGTGATCTCCAAGAACGTAATAAGGGCCCAGGTGAATCAGAGAGGATATGAAGGCAGCTTTTTCTTTTTTGAGCATGGCTTTTTTATTTTTTATGTATTTGAATTAAAAATCAAGGTGAATTCAATTTGGATTGTAATGGCAAAATGAGCAACAAGCGGTTATTCGTGCTATCATGAATATGAGGAAGGAGGAACAATGACTATCGGCACTTTTTTCAAATTGTATTTAATCGCGCTTCCGGTCTTTTTTATCATTGACATGATATGGCTGGGCTTGGTCGCCAAGGGATTTTACAACAAACATTTGGGCTTTCTCATGCGGCCGCACGTGAATTGGATTGCGGCGGTCCTTTTTTATTTGATTTTCATCGCCGGTATTTTGATTTTTGTTGTGATTCCCGCAAAAACCGATGGTTCCGCAGTCAAGGCCATTTGGCTGGGACTTATCTTCGGACTGGTCACTTATGCCACTTATGATCTGACCAACCTGGCCACCATCAAGCAATGGCCGCTGGTGGTGACGGTCGTGGATCTGATCTGGGGAATGGTTTTATCCGCGACAGTCGGATTCTTGACCTATATGATTTCCAACGCATTAAAGCTTTGAGAGGATGACTCTTGCGGGTTAGTTCAGGCGGATTTGGCGCAATCTATATGAACAGTTTTGCCGTTTTTCTGGAGCCGCGGTTCCTGGCTTCCGAATGAGATAAAACAAATCTCACAGTATTCTTTCGGACCGGCTTCCTTGCTTTGAGTGTCGTTTACGGATAGCGGTTTTTCTTTTAAAAGCTCTCTTAAGTTATCCATCGTGACTCCTTTCTTGATCCCCGGCCTATAAATAGCTCAGGGTTAGTGTCTGATTGAAAACGTCGAACATTTTTTCTTTGGTTCCGGCTTTCATCAACTCCTTTCGAAAACGGGAATGCTGAAATTTTCCGGCAATGGCGGCTAAGAGATTCAAATGAAATTCGTAATTTTTCGAGTTGTCCAGAATGAGCGAGATGAAGCGGACCGGTTGGTCGTCAACAGCGTTAAAGTCAATTCCGTGGGGAATTTTACCTATTGCCACAATGGTCCCTTCAATTTCATCTGCAAGCAGATGGGGGACAGCCACCCCGTTTCCAAGCCCGGATGATGATTCCCGTTCCCTTTGCATTATCTTCTCATAAAGGACTGAGGCATCCAGTTCGGCATAAGCGTTCTCTGCCTTTTTCAATAAATACCGGATAAGCTGGTTTTTATTCTTTTGCCGTAGATTTGGAAAAATAAGGCCATCCTGCAGAGTCGTCTGCATGATTTTCTGATGTTTGTCCTGGATGGATTTCGATGATTGTGAAGGCTTGAGAGGCATAGGCTGAAACTGTGAGATATGGGATATTCCGAATTCGTGTAATTTTCGGAAACCCTCGACGCCGAATCCATTCAGCAGCTTCAGAAGATTACGGAAATCTTCTCCGGTGAGGCCGGAATCGGAGGCGGCTTGAATAAATTGAGCAGCTTCCGGATTGGTTTTTAGAATATCCATTAAGGCTGGATCAGGTCTTTCAATCAATTCTTGAAGAATGCTCCGGGATATGCCGAGGATACCGGCAATCCGGTCGATATGCTCGTGGGTGGGCGGAGGCCGGTTTCCCTTTTCCACCTGGCAAATATAAGCCGGTGAAACATTCAGTTTCCGGGCCATTTCTCTCAGGCTGATGCCTGCAGTCAATCGCAGCATTCTAAGTGTTTGTCCAAACATGTTAACTATAAAGTAAACAGTTAACAAAGATTTGTCAAGTCCGGTCTTTGTTTTCCGTGATTTGAGCTTTGTCCCTATGGGACGGGGACGATTAATTGGGCGAAGCACTTTGGAATTTCTTCGGGCTGCTGACGCAGCCCTCAGAATGATATAGGAATAACAAAGGAGGTCGACTATGCACAACCTGGGTGGGGCTGCGGCACTGTCACTTTCCAGCTAATATGCGGTATAATAAATTCAAGAGGGATCATGCATTCATTGCTTATCAAGTCATTTATCATAACGATGATTTTCATTTCTATATTATGCGTAATGGGATTTTCTAAACTGGATAACCGGGATCTTGATCGAAGAGTGAAAAGTTTTTTGGAGAATCATGATTGGGGCTGGGGAGACATGAACGTCCCAGTGGCGGACGGACAGACCCTGTATGATATCATTCTTGAGAATAATTATACGCGGGCGGTGGAAATCGGCACGTCCACCGGCCATTCCACTATCTGGATCGCCTGGGCTTTCAGCAAAACCGGCGGAAAGGTGATCACCATTGAAATCAATGAGCGCCGGTACCGGGAAGCATTGGAAAATTTCGAAGCGGCCGGGTTGTCTGAATATATCGATGCCCGCCTCGGGGATGCCCATGAAATTGTTCCGGACTTGAAAGGACCTTTTGATTTTGTCTTCAGCGATGCGGATAAGAATTGGTATAAGAATTATTTTGACGCTCTGTATCCAAAGCTGGAGGAAGGCGGCTGTTATGCCACACATAATGTTTCATCCGAAAGGCGCGGGTGGGGCCGCAGTCAGGATTATCTGGAATATCTGCGCAGCATCCCTGGGTTGGAAACCACCGTGGACGAGAAGGGAAACGGGTTGGCTATAAGCTATAAAGTTAAGAAATAGAATAATCTCACCCGCTTTGCGGCCTGGAGGATGAGATGCGGATTTATCTCCGTTAGAAAGAATATTCCATTCGGAATTCCAGGTGAAATGAATTAGGTTTCTCTCTGAATACCGTGCTGTTCCGCATGTTCGGCATTTTGAACAAAATGAGCATCGATCCATCCTGAAACTACCGGTTTTCCATTTTCTATAACTTCGACTTTTTTCCAGCGGCCTTCCGATGCCGTGATGGTTACGATCCCTCCGGATGGGACTTCCTTTAGAGTAAATGCGTCTTTTTCCGAGTCGCTGCTGGTATATTTTTGCTCTTTGAGAACATGGGTCACCGGATCCAGGAGTCTCCAGGTTCCCTCTTCGGCATAATAAAATGAGGAAAAGCCGGAATCCCGTTCGCCGGTTACAGCGGGCTTTAAGGCAGTCTGTTGGCCGAAAGGATTGAAAATCACGATGATGACAAAAACCAATACCATTAGGATTAAAATTACGGTTAACCAGGAAACCCGGTTTTTATTTCTCAT
>CAYRTV010000099.1:0-8537 GCA_964427225.1 uncultured Eubacteriales bacterium | reverse complement strand
AATCTTTTTCAGCCCGGGCTTTATTTCGGGCTTGAATTGTTTTCTCCAGATGCTCGGGCAGCTGATCTTGCTTTTCTTCCGGAAGCACGGCCAGGACCTGGTTCCAGGTGTGGATGATATTTTTGAGTTCGGGAACATTGTCTTTCTGAACCCGGTTTGATTCCATTTCTTTGTACACTTTTTTGATGAACTCGAATAAGGAGGATAATGCCATCGAAATATTCAGATCATTTTCCAGAGCGGAATCGAACTTGTTTGCCGCATTTTGAATCAATTCAGTTATCTTGCTGTTGTGTCCAGGCTCAAAAGAGCGGTGTTCAAGTTCATATATAAAATCCCTGATCCGCTGCACGGAAGCACATGCTTGCTCCAGGGCATCAAAAGTAAAATTAAGGGTTTTCCGGTAATGGGTGGATAACAAAAGATAACGCAGTGCCATAGGATCAATATTTTTGTCCATTAGGTCCTTGATCGTATAAAAATTGCCTTTGGACTTGGACATCTTTTCTCCCTCGACTATAAGGTGATGACAATGAATCCAGTGGCGTACAAAGGGCTTGCCGGTGGCCGCTTCCGATTGAGCGATTTCATTTTCGTGATGCGGAAAAATATTATCGACGCCTCCGCAATGAATATCAAAAGTCGGTCCCAGGTATTTCGAACTCATGGCCGAACATTCAATATGCCAGCCGGGCCGTCCCGGACCGATTTCCGTCTCCCAAAAGGGTTCACCCGCTTTGGGGGCTTTCCAGAGGGCAAAATCCTGTACGCTTTCTTTTTCGTATTCATCCGATTCGACTCTTTCCCCTGATCTGAGCTGCAGCACATCAACTTTTGACAATTTCCCGTAAGCTGGAAACCGGGATATATTAAAATAATAGGATCCCTCTTTTTGATACGCATAGCCTTTTTCGATGAGAACCTTTATGATAGCAACCATTTCCGCAACATGGGCTGTCGCCCGCGGGTAATGATGGGCAGGGGAAATATTCAGAGTGTCCAGGTCGGAGAAGAATGCATCGATGTATTTACGGGTGTATTCCTCCAGGGAGATCTTTTCCCGGCGTGCTTCGGTGATGGTTTTGTCATCTACATCCGTGATATTCATGACGTGATGCACCTTAAGGCCTTTATGCAGAAGAAATCTTTTCAGCAGGTCTTCGAAAATATAAGAGCGGAAGTTTCCGATATGAGCGAAATCATAGACTGTCGGTCCGCAAGTGTACAGGCCGGCTTCACCTGGAATCAGCGGGCGGAAAGGTTCAATCTTACCGGATAAGGTATTAAAAAATTGCATCATTGTCTTTTCCTATCAAATTTTTATTATTAAAAATATTGCCATGAAGGTCAACATCATTTTGAATTTTGTTGACCCTCACTTTGTGGTTATGCCATAATTTATCTTTGAAGGGAATCATGGATGAAAAATGAACAAACTCAAAACATCATAGGTATCCGCAGGGAAGATAAGAACATTTGGGAGAGACGAGTGCCTTTGATTCCATCGCATGCCCGCGAGATGATTCAGGAGCATGGTATCCGGATTCTCATCCAACCCTCCCGTACCCGGGTTTTTTCGGATGAGGATTACAGGCGGGAGGGAGTCATAATCAAAGAGGATTTATCTCCCTGCAATGTTATTCTGGCCGTTAAGGAAATTCCGATTGAATTGATTATGCCGGACAAAGCTTACTTATTTTTTTCTCATACCACCAAGGGCCAGTCGCAGAATATGCCCATGCTTAAAACTCTGCTGGACCGCCGCTGTACATTGATTGAGTATGAGAAAATGACAGATGAGCGGAGCCGGCGTTTGCTTTTCTTTGGAATCCAAGCCGGTCAAGCCGGGATGGTTGAAGTCCTGTATGCTTTGGGACAAAAATGGGCTGTTGAGGGCATCCATACCCCTTTGACCCGAATCGAACAGCCATATAAATATCAAAGCCTGGTTGAAATCAAAGAAAAAATAAAAAAAATCGGATGGGACATCTATAACTCCGGGCTCGACCCAAAACTCAAACCGGTTATTATTGGGTTTACCGGATATGGACGAACTTCAACCGGTGCGCAGGAGATATTTGATTTGCTGCCGTATAAAGAAATAAAACCGTCCGATCTTTCCTCTTTTTTAGAAAGCGGAGATTTCGCTTCCCATCGTTTTTATAAAGTCGTGTTTAAGGAAGAGGATATGGTAAGGCCAAAAACCCAGGGTGAATCATTTTCTTTGGATGATTATTACCGGAATCCTGAAAAATATGTGTCCCAATTTAACCGCTATTTGTCTCACTTAACCGCTCTGGTCAACTGCATTTATTGGACGCCTGAGTATCCGCGATTTATCACCCGGGAAGGATTGGCGCACTTATATGAGGAGCAGGAAAATCCCCGCCTGAAAGTGATTGGTGACATCTCTTGTGATATTGAAGGCTCGGTTGAATGCACGTTTTACTCAACGACTCCGGATCAACCCTTCTATGTTTATGATCCTCTGGAAAGAAAAAAATCGAATGATGTCCGCCGCAAGGGAATTGCCATTATGACCATTGACAATCTTCCTGCGGAAATTCCGATGGAATCGTCGGCTTTTTTCAGTCAGGCGCTTAAACCATTTATTCCGGCTTTGGCGGGGGAAGATTTTTCCAGGCCCTTGGATGAAATCAGTCTTCCTGCTCCCTTACAGCGAGCGCTGGTGGCGCATAAGGGGAACCTGACGCCGGATTATCAGTATTTAAAGAAATTCATTCGGATTTAGAGGATATCACGATGCCGAAATCTGCAAACAAATCCAAAGTTCTTGTATTGGGAGCCGGCTCCGTAGCCCCTCCCGTCATTCACTATTTATTGAAGCAGCCGGAATTGGAAGTCATCCTTGCGGACCAGTACCTGGGCCGGGCTGAATCCCTGATTGGAGGCCATACCAACGGAAAAGCAATCCATCTGGATATACAGAGAGACAAGGGGCTGCAGGCGGCTGTTTCTGACGCAGATATTGTCATCAGCCTGCTGCCGTATACCTTTCATGCCCGCATCGGAGAAGTCTGCCTTAAATACAGGAAAAATTTGATCACGGCCTCCTATGTAAATACTGACATCAAAGGCATGGACAAAGACGCCAAAGCAGCCGGACTCCTGTTTTTAAATGAAATCGGATTGGATCCTGGACTGGATCATATGGAAGCTAAGAGAATAATCGACCGTGTCAAGCAAAATGGGGGCCTTGTCAACACCTTCATTTCTTTCTGCGGCGGCCTTCCGGCTCCAGAGGCCAATGATAATCCCTTCGGTTATAAATTTTCCTGGAGTCCAAGGGGCGTTTTACTGGCGGGTAAAAATGCGGCGGATTATTTGTGGGAAGGACGCAAACTCCATATTCCGGCAAACCGGCTGTTCAAAAAGACCATGCGGATTCCAGTTGAAGACATAGGGGAATTAGAGGGATACCCCAACCGGAATTCTCTTTTGTATATTGGACTATATGATATACCGGAAGTCCAGACCATGATTCGTGGAACCCTTCGGTATAGGGGTTGGTCTGAGTTTATGGATTTGGCCCAATCCTGCGGTCTTTTGCGTGAGGACCAAATGGATTGGATGGGAGCCTCCCGACGAGATTTTTTACGGCGGGTCGCAGGTATTGACGCCGCTGACAATATCCGTTCCGCTATGGCGGACGAATACAATATACCTGCGGATTCGATTTTTATCCGCTGTTTGGATTATTTGGATTTATTCAGTGATAAACCGATGCCCGTCAGGAAGGGCGCGCCGCTCGATATCATGGTTCAATTAATGGAGTCAAAACTCGGTTATGAAGAGGATGAGAGGGATATGGTTGCTCTCAGGCATTCTTTTATCGTAGCTTATCCGGATGATTCAGGAGAAAATATCACCTCCACTTTAATCGATTATGGAACCCCCGGGGGCGACAGCGCCATGGCCAGAACAGTCGGACTCCCTGTGGCTGCGGCGGCAAAACTGATATTAAGGGGCGATATCCGAAAAACAGGAGTGCACATTCCCGTCACCCCGGATATTTATCATCCCCTGCTGAAAGAAATGGAACAGGAAGGCATTTCTTTTAAGGAAAACATTGAAAAAATAACTTGACGGTCTCTTTTAAAATATGCGGATGCCGGCGTACCCCACCACATCATTGTAGTCACCTGTAACCTCCCCTGAGGTCTGATAGCGGACCAATTCGGCCTGACCTGCACCTAATTCCTTGGCCGCAACCAAGGTGGTGCTGGAAGATTGGAATCCGCACATGCTGATATTGTTTTCCCGCACCACATCATAAAGGTTTTTCGGCCGCAGTTCCAAAATTTCATCAATAGCCAAAAAATCTTTTTTCTTGGCTGTTTCCTGGTCAACCTGATGGCTCATATCCGTACTGGCCACAATTAAAACCTTTTGACCAAAATTTTTTATGCCTGCCGCTATTGCCTTTCCCAAATTCTCTAAATCAGGATAATCGGCATAATAGGAGATTAAAATCGGCACCATTGCGAATCCCGGATTCAAAAATTTTAGAAAAGGAAGCTGTACTTCCAGGGAATGCTCTCTGTCATGAGCTTCGCTGTCTTCTTTAATCCAAGGCACCCGGGTGGTGATATCGTTGGCCAATTGATTATCAACCGCAATATCTCCAAACGGTGTTTCCCAGCTTCCCTGTAACATGACCGTCGCTTTACTGGTCATATACCCGTGACTAGGTCCGATTAACACTACTGTATCCGGTATGTGAACGGAAGAAAAAACAGAGCCGGCGACCTGACCGGAATAGATCAAGCCGGCATGAGGAGAGATTACGGCGACAGCATCTTTCTTTTCCGCATCCGAATCAATAAAATCGGAAACCATATCTTTTAATTCTTGGGTTTCGGAAGGATAGAAATATCCGGCGACATATGATTTGCGTTTCATGATAGACTCCTTCAAAACTAATGTTTGTATCATTATTTTAACATGACCCGCCTGGATATGCATGAAATTGTCCATCCTTCTTTTTTGATGCGTTTTTTGTCTGTTTGAAAGCGGGCGGTCAGTTGACTTTTTTTGGGTATAAATGCTATAAAAACAGGAGGAGAAAGCCTTGAATTCCGAAAATGTCAGAGAAAAGGACAGATATATTTTTAAGCTCATTGTTGAGAGCTATCTTAAAATGGGCAATCCTGTAAGCTCTGGATTGATTGCAGAGATGAATAGGGTGGAGGTGTCATCCGCCACTGTTAGAACTATTATGTCTAAATTAGAAAAAATGGGGTACCTGATGCAGCCCCACACCTCGGCCGGGCGGGTGACGACCGATTTCGGATTGAGATTTTACGTAAACAGCCTGCTGGAAGAAACATTTCAGAATTATGATGCCACTGATTATTCTTTGATGGATATCCAAACAAAACAATTTGATTTCCGTGCTCTTTTAAACAAAACCTCGGCAATGTTATCTGAACATTCCAATAATATGGGTTTTGTGATATCTCCCCGGATATCGAAGCTGAATTTCAGACATGCCCGCTTCATTAAAATAGGCGAAGACAAGATTTTGCTCATCCTGGTGACAACCTCAAATTTGGTTGTGAATGAGATTGTGGAAACGTCTGCTTATTTCACTCAAACGGAGCTTGATAAAGCCTCTCAGTTTATAAACCAAAATTTCAAAAGCAGAACCTTGGAATTTGTCAAGGGATATCTTATGGAGCAGGTGCCAAAATACCGGATAAAATTTGAAGACAGCCTGGAGAAAATTTCTATTCTCATGAAAGCTTATTTTCAGCAGGAAGAAGATTGCAATGATATTTTCATGCAGGGCACTTCAAAATTATTGGAAAAACCGGAATTGTTTAATATGGAAAAGCTGCAGTCCCTGTTTAAAAATTTTGAGGAAAAATCTAAATTAGCACGATTATTATCGGAATTTATCAGTTTAGACCGGGTTAAAGTGTTGATAGGAACAGAGGTCGAAATTCCGGATATTTCCGAGTGCTCATTGATTCTGTCTCACTATGGAACGGAAAATCAGGTGCTGGGAAGCCTGGGAATCCTGGGACCCAAAAGGCTGCCTTATAAAAAAATCATTCCTTTGGTGGAATGTGTCGCTAAGCAATTAAGCCAAACTTTTAGTTATAACCAGTAATCATGAGGAGGCCGGTTCTATGAACAAGAAAATAAATGACGAGACTGATATAGAAAAAATGAAGGATCAAGATGAAAACGAGATCGAGATTGAATATCTTGATAATCAAAACTCAGATCCGAACGAAAACACGGATAATCCCGGAGACGAGGATGCTCCGGAAAAAATAAAAGGCGAGCTGAAAGAAGCCAGAGATGAAGCCAAGAAATTCAAGGAAGAATATCTCCGTGCGGCGGCTGAAAATGAAAATCTCAGGAAAAGAACGGAAAAAGAAAAAAATGAATTTTATCAGTACGCCTTGAGTGAAATATTGAAAGATTTTTTGAATGTGCTGGACAATTTTGATCGCGCCTTGGAAAGCGGTGAGGAACAGAATGGAAAAAATTTTCGTGAGGGTATTGAACTGATTTACCGTCAATTTATGGATGTTTTGCGGAAACAGGGTGTCACCCCCATCGAAATTGAAGAAAAAAAATTTGATCCCAGGCTTCACCAAGCATTCGCAAGTGAAGAGTCCGCGGACGTGGATGAGCCTGAAGTGAGTGAAATTTTGCAAAAAGGATATATGATACACAAGCGGCTGCTGCGCCCGTCTCTGGTGAAGGTAAAAGTGCCTAAGAAAGAGGACTAAAAAACCATGGGCCAGATCATTGGAATTGATTTAGGGACGACTTATTCCTGTGTCGCGTGTCTGGAATCAAACCGGCCCAAAGTGATACCGAATTTGGAAGGATTCATGACCACCCCTTCAGTTGTGGGTTTTACCAGCTCAGGAGAAAAGTTAGTTGGTAATCCGGCTTTGCGGCAAGCTATTACAAATCCGGACAACACTTTTTTCGCCATTAAACGGTTGATAGGCGGGAAATTTGATTCAAGGCAAGCCAGGGAAACGCAGGAAAGAGTTCCTTACGATTTAACTCAAGCGGAAAACGGCGATGTGATGGTGAAAAACGGTGAGCAGAAAATCAGCCCCCAGGAGATATCGGCTCATATTCTTGACTACTTGAAACAGTGTGCTGAATCCTATTTCGGGGAAGAAGTGACTGAATGCGTGATCACCGTCCCGGCCCATTTCAATGATCATCAGCGCCAAGCCACTAAAGATTCCGCCCGTATCGCAGGTTTGGATGTGCAGAGGGTCATCAATGAGCCGACTGCCGCCAGTTTGGCATACGGCCTGGACAAAAAAGAAGACTGCACCGTGGCCGTATATGATTTAGGCGGCGGGACTTTTGATATTTCCATTCTTGAAATTGAGAAGGGAATCTTTCATGTCCTGGCCACCAACGGAGACTCTTTTCTCGGGGGGGAAGATTTTGATAACCGTATCGTAGATTGGATCTTAAATGAATTTAAAGAAGAAAATGAAATTGACCTCTCGAAAAACAACCTGGCGCTGCAGCGCATCAAGGAAGCGGCGGAAAGGGCAAAAAGAGAGCTGTCGTTCACTATGGAAAGTGAAATCAATCTTCCCTTTATTTGTTCTTCAAAATCGGGATCAAAGCATATCCGGCGTAAACTGAGCCGGATAAAACTGGAGCAGCTGACCCGGGATTTGGTGGAAAAAACATTTCCCTACATGGAGCGGGCATTCACAGACTGCGGGTTGGAACCGGAAGAAATTGATGAAATACTTCTTGTGGGAGGCCAGACGCGAATGCCGCTGATAAAAAAAATGATAGCGGCCTATTACCGTCAAGAACCGGTAGAGCGGATCAATCCCGATGAAATCGTCGCCATGGGTGCCACCATCCAGGGAGGCATTCTCCAGGGGAAGATGACCGATTTGGTGCTGCTCTTGGATGTGACTCCGCTGTCACTGGGTATTGAAACCGAAAAAGGAGGTTTTACCCGCATTATTGATAAAAACACGACCATTCCCACGAAAAAAACAATGTCGTTCACTACGGTTGAAGATAATCAGAGACGGGTGCGGGTTCATATTCTTCAGGGTGATGAGGACGAAGCGGAAAAAAATATTTCCCTGGCGGTTTTTGACCTGGTGGGAATCGGGTTGGCCCCGGCCGGAGTGCCGCAAATAGACGTAACTTTTGAAATTGATTCAGATGGTTTAGTGAAAGTTTCAGCTATTGATATGTCCACCGGACACCGGCAGGAAGTGGAAGTCAAGCCTTCATCAGGGTTGAGCAAAGACGAAATAAATAAAATTATCAAGCGGACGCAAAAAACTGAATCTGAAGAAGAAGAGGAGGAGAATTCCGTTCATGAATGATACAGATTATTATCATGCGCTGGGTGTTGCGAGAAATGCATCATCCGAAGAAATAAAAAAAGCCTACCGGAAACAGGCTTTAAAATATCATCCGGATCGTAATCCGGGCAATCAAGCAGCGGAAGAAAAATTTAAAAAAGCAGCTGAAGCCTATAGTGTTTTGATTGA
>CAYRTV010000098.1:0-8551 GCA_964427225.1 uncultured Eubacteriales bacterium | reverse complement strand
ATTTTGGTATGGGGCAAGGCAGCGGAGGGTTTGCCGGCCCCGGAATGGGCGGGGGACGCGGCGGCGTTTTCCAGCAGCAGCAAACGCCCCTAAATGAGCTGGAATCGCTCAAGCAGCAGGCGGAACAATTGCGCCGGCAACTAGACGAGGTGACAAAAAGGATTGAAGAGTTGAAATGAAAATCCTAAAATAGAGATAGGACCATCCCCTAAATCAAGGAGAACATCATGAAAATTGCTGTTTCAACAGAAGCCGGAAACGTGGCCGCTCACTTCGGCCGCTGCCCCGCTTATACCGTATATGAAATCAAAGACGGAAACATAACCCACAAAGAAGAAATCGCAAATCCGGGCCACCAGCCGGGATTTCTGCCTAAGTACTTATCACAAAAAGGCGTAGATATCGTTATCGCGGGCGGCATGGGCCCCCGGGCACAGAACTTATTCAGCCAAAACAATATTCAAACCATCATCGGGATTCAGGGCCCGGTTGACGATGTTATCCGGGCTTATCTCAATGACGCTTTGGAGCCGGGTGAAGACCTCTGCAATCACAGACACGGAGAAAGCCAAGGCTGCGATAAAGGACATCACCATCATCACCACCCTGAATCTTCCCTGCAGGGCAAAATTATCGGTTTGACGGCCACCGGAGCCGGACTGGAATCGGACATCGATCCGAATTTCGGCCGGGCTGCCTATTTTCTGATCTATAATCCTGAGACTGGACAAATCGATTCCTTTGAAAACCCCAACCGGGATGCCGGACAGGGCGCCGGTATCCAGTCCGCCCAATTCTTTACCAGCCGCGGCGTCGAGGTCCTTCTAACCGGAAAAGTCGGGCCCAACGCAGAAAAAGTTTTGCAATCCGCCGGCGTCCGCATTCTGACCGGAAATCAGGGCAAGACCGGAGATGCGATCAATTCACTCTTGAAAGGATAGTCTTATGGCTCAAGATGAAGCTAAAGCTAAAGTCGACAAAGCCTTGAAAAAGATTAAAAACCGGCTGCTGGTTTTCAGCGGCAAAGGCGGGGTAGGAAAAAGCACTGTTGCGGCCAATCTAGCCCTGGCCTTTGCGGGCAAAGGCAAGAAGGTCGGCCTGTTGGATGTGGACATTCACGGCCCCAACCTGGCCAAAATGATGGGGGTTGAGAAAAAGCGTATCGAAGCCGGCCCGGAAGGGATAAAGCCGGTACCGGTGCGCGATAATCTTTCGCTTATTTCCATGTCGTTTTTGCTCCAGGACCCGGATATGCCGGTGATCTGGCGCGGTCCCATGAAGATGAAAGCCATTCAGCAGCTGATCGGAGACGTGGATTGGGGAGATCTGGACTGGCTGGTGATCGATTCTCCCCCCGGAACCGGTGACGAGCCCCTGTCCGTCGCCCAATTGATTCCGGCCACCGGAGCCGCGGTTGTGACGACGCCGCAGGAAGTCTCTATTATGGACTCCCGCAAGGCGGTTGGTTTCGCAAGAAAGCTCGATCTTAACATTTTCGGCATCATTGAAAACATGAGCGGAATGGTCTGTCCCCATTGCGGCAAAAAAATCGACCTCTTTAAAGAAGGCGGCGGAGAGAAAGCGGCCCAGGAAGTCGGGGTTCCGTTTTTAGGAGGAATTCCCCTCGACCCGCGGATTGTCGCTTTGGGAGATGAAGGCAAATCCTTCCTGGACGCTTACCCGGATTCCGAAGCCAGCAAAGCATTCAAGAAGATTGTGGATAAAATTATTAACTCCTCGGTATGACATGAGGGTGTTCCTCAGGAAAAAACGTCATCTAATTCATCATGGAGTGGAAAAAGGAATAATACAATGACTAAAGTAGGGATCATCATTTGCGGACGGTATCAAAGCTGCGGCGGCGGCAAGTGCCTGCGGTCGCTGAGGGAAAGAACCGGGGGATTCGCCCGTTATCCTAAAGACGAAGACGTAGAATTGGTCGGATATTCCTATTGCGGAGGATGTCCGGGAGGCAACGTGGAATACGTCCCGGAAGAAATGATCAAAAACGGGGCCGAGGCCATCCACCTTGCCACCGGACTGGTCGTGGGTTATCCGCCTTGCCCCCGTATCCGTCAATTCAAACAGCTTATCGAAGAACGCTATAAAGTCCCGGTGGTTATCGGTACCCATCCTATTCCCATGAAGTACTTGAATGTCCACGAGAATCTTCCTTTTTGGACCCAGATGCGCATGCAGGAACTCGCTGGGGATTTGATGGAAGAGGACCGTGCTGTCATGGAGGACTACAACTGAGGATAAAGGAGAAAAACATAATGGCAGGACAAGGACAAGGACAAGGAAGAGGCCAGGGTGGCGGAGGCCGCGGACGGCAGCCGGGCGGCCGCGGCATGGGGCCCGGCGGAGAATGTGTATGCCCCAAATGCGGGCACAGAGTGCCCCATCAGCGCGGCGTTCCCTGCAATGAACGAGAATGTCCCAAATGCGGATCAATGATGAACCGGTGAATCCGTATAATTGAATTGAATTTAAAACTTTTTAAGAAAATCTATATCCGATAGGAGGCTCTATTGAAAGACCATAAAAACGCGAGCATGGACACCCGGGTGATTCATGCGGGCCCGGAAGAATTGGATCCCGCATTCGGAGGCGTCACCGTTCCCATTCATCAGTCATCCACCTTTATTTTCAAAAATGCAAAGCAGGGAGCCGATCGATTCGCCGGAGAAGAAGAAGGCTATATCTATACCCGCATCGGTAATCCCACTATCGATGCCCTGGGCAAAAGTGTGGCCCAGCTAGAGAACGGCTACGACGGCCTGGCGACATCCAGCGGCATGTCCGCGCTGCTGACCATTTTGATGGCGCTTTTGGATAAGGACAGCCACATGGTCAGCACCGCTGCCGTCTATGGCGTATCCCGGATGCTGGTGGAAACTTTTTTCACCAAATTCGGGCTGCAGTATGATTACGTGGATACATCCGATATACAAAGCATTAAAAATACGCTCCGGCCCAATACCCGGGTGCTGATGGTGGAAACCCCGGCCAATCCGACCATGAAGCTTACCGATATACGGGCCTGTGCGGAACTGGCCAAGGAAAACGGCATCACTTTGGTGGTGGACAATACCTTCGCCAGTCCTATTCTGCAGAATCCCCTTGATCTTGGCGCGGATATTGTTTACCACAGTGTCACCAAGTTCATCAATGGCCACAGCGACGTGGTCGGTGGAATTATTGTCCCCAAAACAAAGGACCAATACAGCTTTCTCAAACAGTCGTTGAGCTATACCGGGGGCAATATGGATCCCCACCAGGCGTGGCTGGTTCTTCGCGGGCTGCGAACTCTGGCCATGCGGATCAACCAAAGCCAGCAAAGCGCAATGAAACTGGCGCAGTTTCTCCAGGACCACCCTAAAGTCGCCTGGGTCAATTATCCCGGGCTGGCAAGCCATCCTCAATACGACCTGGCCAAAAGCCAGATGAAGGGCTTCGGTGCCCTGCTGTGTTTCGGACTTAAGGGAGGACTCAAATCCGGCGAAATCTTGATCAATTCAGTTCAAGTCCCGGCCCTGGCTGTTTCTCTGGGCGGCGTTGAAAGTTTGATCCAGCATCCGGCCAGCATGACCCATGCCGCAGTTCCCAAGGAAAAAAGAGAAAAAGCCGGCATCAGCGATGACCTCGTCCGGCTTTCCGTCGGCTGTGAAGGCTATGAGGACCTGGAGGCGGATCTCAAACAGGCCATTGAGCAAACCTGAAAATGAACAATTTTCCCGAGTTGGAATTTCATATTGTTTTTGATAATCACCCTTATACGAAGGGGATGAAGACCGGCTGGGGCTTTTCTTGCCTGGTGTGCGGTGCGGAAAAAACGATTCTATTCGATACCGGCGCCAAGGGAAGCGTCCTGCTGCATAACCTTAAAAGTGCTGGGATTTCTCCGGAAGAAATCAATCTGGTTTTCCTTTCCCACAACCACAAAGACCACACCGGCGGCCTCAATGCCCTCTTGCAGAAGAAAAACGGTTTGCCGGTTTGGCTCCCAGAGTCCTTTCCGGATGAATTTAAAGGCTCCGTGAAGGATCAGGGCGGGCGTGTCCATGCTGTCACCGGTCCGGAATCCATTTGCCCGGGAGTTCATACCACTGGAGTTATTGACGGCTGGAACCGTGAACAAAGCCTTTACCTGGAATCAGCAAAAGGCATTGTTCTGCTTACCGGCTGTGCGCATCCACGCATTGTGAATATTCTGTATGAAGTCCGCCGCCAGACCAATCAGCCGATCTATTTGGTTATGGGCGGCTTCCATCTGGCTGGTTTTGAGAAAAATGAAGTCCAGTCGATCATTTCATTTTTCCGGGATAATGAAGTGCAAAGGGCCGGCCCCGCCCATTGCACCGGCGATGAAGCCATCCAGCTTTTTAAAGAAGCATTTCAAGATAATTTTCTTCAAATTGGGGCTGGAAGGAAAATAACAGTTCCATGATTGTCACCATTGCCAGCGGAAAAGGCGGCACCGGCAAAACCACGGTGGCTGTTAATCTGGCTGTGACCGCGGCCCAGCATCAAAGCATTCATTTCCTGGACTGCGACGTGGAAGAGCCGAATGCCCATATTTTTTTTCAGCCTGATTTTAACTCAAAACAAAATGTAGACGTTCCGGTGCCCGAAATCGATGACACCAAATGCACGTATTGCGGCACGTGCGCTGATGTTTGTGAATACAATGCTCTGGCCGTGATCAAAGATTCGGTATTGGTGTTTCCCGAATTGTGTCATGGCTGCGGAGGATGCAGCCGGCTTTGTCCGGAGGAGGCTATTCGGGAAAGAGGCAGGAGTATCGGAGTCAAGGAATCAGGGCAAATAGGCCGCATCCATTTCACCCACGGACGATTGAATATCGGAGAGGCCATGTCGCCGCCGCTTATCCGGGAAGTGAAAAAGGATATTGCCCCGGACACACTGAATATCCTGGATGCCCCTCCGGGGACATCCTGTCCGGTTATCGAGGCTGTCCGCGGCGGCGATTACTGTATCCTGGTAACAGAACCGACGCCATTCGGCTTGCACGACTTGCAATTAGCGGCCGAAACGGTGGCGCTGCTTGATATTCCCGCCGGAGTGGTCATTAACCGGGCCGGCATGGATGATTCCGATATTCAAAGATTCTGTCGCAGCCGTAACCTTCCCGTGTTGATGTCCATCCCCTTGGAAAAGAAAATCGCAGAAGTATATTCCCGCGGAGACATTCTGGTTCATACCCTTCCTGCAGTCAAGCAGTTGTTTCTGCATTTATACAAACGGCTGGAAACAGTGCTAAACGGGTTTGTGCGTCAGAAGGAGCATATATGAAACAAATCGTCATCATCAGCGGCAAAGGCGGCACCGGAAAAACCATTTTAAGCGCTTCATTCGCACATCTGGCGGAGAATCATGTGATGGCCGACTGCGATGTGGACGCCGCCAATTTGGACTTGCTCCTCCGCACCCGCGTTCAGGAAACACATGCCTTTTCCGGCAGCAAAACCGCTGTGTTGGACCCGGATACATGCAGCGCCTGCGGTCAATGCTTTGACGCTTGCCGGTTCGGGGCCGTTATAAATAAAGATGACGCAGAATATTCTATCGACTCGGTTCCCTGTGAAGGCTGTGCCGTCTGCTCACATATCTGTCCCGAAAAGGCGATCACAATGGTCCCCGCCAATTCAGGGAAATGGTATGTTTCTCAAACCGCTTACGGCCCTATGGTACACGCCAACCTGGGAATAGGTGAAGAAAGCTCCGGCAAGCTGGTGACTGAAGTCCGGCGAAATGCCAAAAAAATCGCGGAAGAGCAGGACAAGGACCTGGTCATCATTGACGGTCCCCCCGGGATCGGCTGTCCGCTTATCGCTTCCATATCCGGAACTGATTTAGCAGTCGTTGTTACCGAACCTTCCTATTCCGGCATTCAGGACATGGAGCGGGTGATTCAGACAGCAGCTCATTTTCAAACCGCTGTGGCTTGCGTCATAAACAAATACGACATCAATCAAGATCAGGCTGACGCTATTACCAATTGGTGCCGGGAACAGGATGTGCCTTTATTGGGAAAGATTCCCTTCGATACCAAGGTGCTCGAAGCTATGGTCAAAGGCGTTCCTCCAGTCGCAGGGAACCACAACGGAGCCGGTGCGGAGGCCATCCGCAGCACCTGGGAAAAAACATCATCCTTTCTACGAAAGGAGCTGAAATGAAAAAAAGCAATATTAAATATTTCGTTGATATCTTGATGTTCCTTTGCATAGTCGGCATTGCCGGTATCGGTTTTCTCATGGGCTTGTTTTTAGCCGAAGGCCCAACAGTGCGGGAACAGGATAAATACTTCCTCAATCTCCACCGCCACCAATGGGGAGAAATCCATTTATATCTTTCTCTCGTATTCACCGCTTTGGTCATCCTGCACCTGTTTTTAAACTGGGAATGGGTCAAATGCAAGACCCGGGTCTTGTTCAAGGGGGGATGGAAAACCATGCTGATCACAGTCACTGTACTGGCTGTTCTGATTCCGCTTATTATCTGGGCTTTTTATCCCAAACACCCCTCGGAATACCTGGATTACGGGACCGGCCGGGGCCGCCGCGGCCAGGATTATTATCTTCCTCCTCAAAGCCGGATAACACGGGCTCAACCGGAAACAGGGAAAATCCCGGCAGAAAGGCCGCTGCAGGAACAACAGGCAATATCTTTAACCGAGCGTCCGCTCCGGCAGAAGCAAAGGCCCGTCACCTCAGAGAAGGAAGCCCTTGAGCATGAAGAGCAGCTCGTCCACGGCCGTTTGGAAACCGGCCTTGAGGGAATGGTTATTCACGGTCAGATGACCATGCAGGATGTGGTGAATCAGACCGGCATTTCTTATGAAAAAATCGCATCCGCCATGGATCTGCCCGCCCGGATTTCCATGCGCGATTCCCTGGGCCGGCTTCGCCGGCAGTACGGTTTCACCATGCAGGAACTGCGGGATACTCTCGCAGAATTGATGCTGTAGTTTTAGTTTTTTGCATTTTGCAGAAAATCTTATAGAATAGTATTGGCACCTGCTGATATATTAAAGAGTCAATGTCATTCCGATGCCTGTGGTGCAGGCCGAAGAATCCCAAAACAGGTAAACAATGGACGAAGACAAAAAAGATTTGGATCAATTCGCAAAAGAACTTCAGGAGCAAATTCTGAGGCAGTACCGGGATATCTATTCCGAAGCGGTACTCGAGCGGTGGCAGAATCCCCGCAACATGGGAACTCTGGACCAGCCCGACGGATATGCCAAGGTACAGGGCTCTTGCGGAGATTCTATGGAAATGTACATCAAAGTTAAAGACGATGTATTGACCGAGTGCACCTTCGAAACCGACGGCTGCGGCACCACCATCGCCTGCGGAAGCATGGCTACGGAAATAGCATGCGGAAAAACCTTCACTCAAGCCCTGGCCCAAGTGAGTGCCCGGGAAATCCTGAATCATCTTGAGGGGCTGCCCGCAGACAATGAGCACTGCGCTCAATTGGCTGCGGAAACCATGCGCATGGCTATGGCGGATTATCTGCGGCAGAAAAAAAGCCCCTGGAAAAAACAATACCGGAAAACATAAACGTTCCCTGGAAGGAATCGATCATGAAAGAATGCCGGCAAGACAAAAATATGGAATTCTGCAATTGCAGTTATGACCCGTGCAGCCGGAAAGGGCTGTGCTGCGAATGCCTGCAATACCATTGGCGAATGGAACAGCTGCCCGCTTGCCTTTTCCCGGATGATGTGGAAAAAACCTATGACCGGTCTCTGAAACGGTTTATTGAGATCTATAAAGACCGCGTGTAAAAATCATGACTGCTTCAAATCTTCATGTCTACGGACCGGTTCCCTCCCGCCGTCTCGGATTTTCTCTGGGTGTGGATATCCTCCCCTTTAAAACCTGCCCCTTAGACTGCATCTATTGCCAATTGGGCCGGACTCCGAAAAAAACTCTCAGCCGCAAAAAATTTTTCCCGCAATCCGAAATCCTGGATCATATCCGGACCAAAGTTCAATCAGGTTCTCAAATTGACTACATCACCTTTTCCGGTTCCGGTGAACCAACCTTGTATTTGGGATTGGGGGAACTCATCAGTGATATAAAAAAGATAACCGATATCCCGGTTGCAGTCCTCACCAACAGCACTACCATGTCCTCACCTCAAGTCCGGAAGGAATTAATGGCGGCTGATCTGGTGATTCCTTCCCTGGATGCCGCCTCCCAGCCGGTCTTTGAAAGGGTCAACCGGCCTCACCCCGATCTGCGGATCGATGATATGACTCAAGGCTTAGCCGCGTTCAGTGAAAACTTTTCCGGTGACATCTGGGTGGAAATCCTGCTGGTCAAAGGCATCAATGATTCAGATGATCACGTTCAAGCTCTGAGACAAGCTCTGGATCAGATCAAGCCGGATAAAGTCCAGCTCAACACGGTGGTCCGGCCGCCGGCGGAATCCTTCGCCCGGCCCTTGAATTTCAAGGAGCTGGAACACATCCAATCTCAGCTAAACCATAACTGCGAGATCGTCGCTGATTTCAGCC
>CAYRTV010000097.1:0-8552 GCA_964427225.1 uncultured Eubacteriales bacterium | reverse complement strand
CCTTGCAGGTCCCGAATTCGTCCATTTAGACGGCCGCCGCATGGAAAACGAATTGGCGGTCAGCATCGAAAAGGATGTCCTGCGCCGGTTGAAAAGAAAAGTATCTGTATAAAGGGATACGGGCATAGACCAAATTTTATAATTTTGTTATATTGACCTCTCATGTTTGAAGAAGAAGAATCCAGACGATTTGTCATAAAAATTCAGCGGATCAGGCCCTGGATTAGAGAAAAATTCAAGAAATCCAGGGAGAAATGGAAACGGCCGGGAAGAAAAAAATTTCTGCGGGTAGGCGGAATGACTCTCCTGGTGCTATTCATTGCGGGCTTGGGAACGGGTATCGGGGTTTACCGGGCCATTCTGCAGAATCTGCCGGATATATCGGCCTTGGAAAAATATGAACCCAGCATTATTACCTATATTTATGCGGATAACGGGGAAGTCATAGGAGAATATGCCTTTCAAAAAAGAATTGAAGTGACGTATGATCAGCTTCCCCAGCATCTCATTGACGCCATTGTCGCTACAGAAGATCCCCGTTTTTACAAACACAACGGGATTGATTTTTTAGGTATTATGCGGGCCGTCAAGGAAGATATTAAACTGATCTTCACCCCCCGCAAACTTCACGGAGGCAGCACGATCAGCCAGCAGCTGATCACCGGTTTGATGCTGCACCGCAAGCAAACGCTGCGCAGAAAGATCAAGGAAGCCCTGCTAGCTCTGCAGTTGGAGCGCAAATATTCCAAGCAGGACATTTTAACTATGTACTGTAATCAGTTCAATCTTGGACACGGGGCTTACGGAGTGGAAGCGGCGGCACAATTGTATTTTGACAAGTCGGTGTCTGAATTGACATTGCCGGAAGCCGCCATGATCACCGGTATTTTTCGCAGCCCGGCCAATTATTCTCCATACCGTTATTATGACCGGACTTTGAGGCGGCGAAATCACGTGCTTAACCGCATGCAGACGGAGGGGTGTTTGTCAGAAGAAAAAGCGGGGGAACTTAAGCAAACCGATTTGGGAGTTTATCCTCTTCACCGGGGGGATTCGGAGTTTGCCGCCCATTTTCGGGAGGAAGTCCGGCGATATCTTTACAGCAATTACGGAGAAGACGCCCTTTATGGCAAAGGTCTTCGGGTTTATACCACGTTGGACACCCAACTCCAGAAATATGCCGAAACAGCCGTTCGGAATCAATTGCGTATCCTGGATAAACGGCAGGGCTGGCGGGATGATAAAGAAAATATTTTGGAAAAAGGGATTGAAGATTTATCCAATCTGGAAGATCCGATTGAGTTTGAAGATGGAAAGCGATATCTGAAGGGCTGGCGCAAGCCCGTATTAGTGGAGAATGATATAGTGGAAGCGGTTGTTATTGAGGCGGAACCCGGTGAGGCTGAAATCAGATTTCAGGACTATTCCGGTACGCTTTCCAATCAAAATCTTGCCTGGACAGGAACTCGTAATCTGGACCGGTTATTGGATCCCGGGGATATCATCCATGTGGAGGTCAAATCGGCCTCAGAGGAAGAAAAAATATTCACGGCTGAATTAGACCAGGAGCCCGTTTTAGACGGCGCGATGCTGTCCATTGATCCGCACACCGGACAGGTCAAAGTGATGGTTGGAGGGTATTCTTTTCAGAGAAGTGAATGGAATAACGCAACCCAGGCGATGCGGCAAGTAGGATCGGTGATTAAGCCTTTTTTATACACGGCGGGACTTGAGTATGGCTTAACCCCCGCGTCTACATTTATTGATGAGCCTACGGAATTTGAAGACAAATGGTCAGGCAAAATATGGGACCCGCCGAATTACGATGAGATGTTCAAAGGCAGAATGACTCTCCGGCGCGGGCTCGAGCAGTCGCGGAATATTATTACCGCCAAACTGCTGGATCACATTTCTCCTCAATTAGGAGTGGAATACTGCAAAAAATTCGGCATCACTTCTCCTATCTATCCTTATCTGTCCTTATCTTTGGGTGCTTTTGAAGTGACGCTCATGGAAATGGTGTCCGCCTTCACCACTTTTCCCAATCAGGGCGTCCGGATTCGGCCCTATTTTATTAAGCGGATTGAAGACCGGGAAGGCAATATCCTGGAGGAGAATCAATTTGAATCCGAAGAAGTGATTTCGCCTCAAATCGCCTACATGATGACTTACCTTCTGCAGGGGGTGGTACAAAGAGGGACAGCACAAATCGCCCGGCATTTGGAATTGCCTCTGGCAGGAAAGACCGGGACCACCGATGGACACACCGATGCTTGGTTCATCGGCTTTTCTCCTGACCTCTGTGCCGGAATCTGGGTCGGTCACCCTGAAGGAAAGATTCACATCGGGCCCAGGCAATCCGGTGCAGTGGCTGCGCTCCCGGCCTGGATTGATTTTTTTACTCATATCATTGAAGACCGGAAAGCAGCCGCTGCAGAAAAGGAGATGGAATGGGAGCCTCCCGGGTTTCATGTTCCGCCTGGACTGTCATTTGTAAATATTGATTTTAAAACCGGTTTGCTGCCTACGCCGGTTTGCTCCCCGCAGTTTATTTTCAAAGAGGTCTTTCTGCCCGGAACGGAGCCGAATCGTTGGTGCTCGCATGAAGACCACATGATGACATATGATTATTATGATGTGGTGAAGAATGATGAACGGTAGAGAGTATAGAGGTTTACTTTTTCTTTTTTGAGTCTTTTTTGGTTGGGGGACGGATTTTCTTGGGCGGCTTTACGGTTTGCTCTCCCGGGCCCAGCTTCTTGATATTTTTGCTTCTGGCTGAATGAGTTTTGCCGCGGGAAATGTATTGATACAGCCGGTTAACCGGAGACTCGGGAATCCCGGTTTTTAACTTTTGCTGGTTTATCCGGGACGGCAGCGGCTTGCCGTTGTAATCTTTCGCTTTGAGAAGTGATTCTCTATGTGCCGCCGGGCGTACGGCAGCGGGAGCGGCCGGCTTCCCCCGGGATGAGTTTTTCCGGACTATTTCTTCCCTTCCCTTATTCCAGTAGAAAAAGTTGTCTTGACTAGCGGCATTTAGTTCCTCACTTTGGGTGATGCGCCCTTGAAAAGCTGTTGCTCTTTGAGATTTTTTGATAAGAATGGATTCGGATTCACCCGCAGCTTCCAGCATGCCCCTGAATACTTGGATCCGCGTCTTTTTTCCGTCTTCAACATCGAGGCGGTACTCTCCCTTGTCCAACAAGTAAGCCGACATGTCGGGTGTTCTGATTTCCAAGTGTTTTTCGGTCTCCAAAGTCCCCAAGCTGATAATGATACTCCCTGACCACAACTGGATTTGGGTGAAGCTGCTGGTGCTGCGCGGAAGACGGGTGAAATCAATTTTTGTATTACGGTCAAGCCGGATATAATTGCCGTTCCCGAAGTTGATTTCCATTCGGCCGTCTGCGGTACCAATCCGGTCACCTTCCGTGACCGGCATATTCTCGGATACTTCTTCATAGCTTAGTCCGGAAGCACGCTGGATAAAACTGGTCCCGGATAAGAAACTGATTCTAGTCTGAGAGAGAGAGTTGTCCCGGACAGCTCCTTTACTGTTGATGTGAAGAAGAACGAGAATGGCTGCGGTCAAAATCAGAAATCGGCATATTTGTAGAAAAATTTTCATCATTAATCCTGCTGGATATTCTTTCATCCATGTTCTATTGCAAGACGCATGCCAAATTTAGTTATGGAGAGAAGCGCAGTCCGGGAGGACATAATTGTCTAAATTTGATGACGGATGTAGTGTGCCGGCGACATGTCACCTTGAGGAGCGAAGCGACGAAGAATCCCAAACTGATTCGCATAACGAATCAGTATCGTTTCCTATGCCGAGGCAGCCTAAGATCCCCACGGCCGCTAACGCGGCCTGGGGATGACATTGATGCATCCCCCAATCCATTCGCCAGTAACTATTTACCAGTCACATCCAGCGGTTTTTTGGTTTCTGAGAAAAACGGTTTCCACTTATCCGGCGAGGGCTTTGGTGTCATCAAACTAACCACAACCAGCAAGGAGATGGACACCAGCAGAGCCGGATAGACCGAGGGCAGCCCCAAGGGGAAATGACCGATGGCTTTATTTATAATTTCCCATACCAGGGTGGTGAACATTCCGCCGAGGATAGACGAAACCCCGCCTTTAACGGTCGCTCTTTTCCAGAAAAAGACAGCCATTAAAGCCGGCGTTAAACCGGCACCGTAAACGGTATAGGCCGCATAAGCGGCATCCAGAACCCGGGGGTAAAAACTTATCAAGCTGTAAGCGATAATACCCAGCACCACAACGATTGAGCGGGAAAGCAGGATGGTTTTTTTATCGGAAAGATCCGGGTTAATAAAGCGCTGATAAATGTCCCTGACTACATTGGTGGCCGGAACCAGCAAAAATCCGTTGGCTGTAGAGATGATGATGGCGACGATCGCGGCCATGAGCAGGCAGCCGATGACAACAGGCACACCTCTATGAGCCACCAGAATGATGATCTTGCCGGCATCGGCTTGCGCCAGGCCTTTGAAATAGCTGCTGCCGATGACAGAGAGGGTCTGCATGCCGATTCCCAAAATAATGACGCCGATAACCCAGCCGACCACGGATTTGCGGGCTTCTTTTTCGTTTTTGGCTGAAAAGAACCGCTGATACATATTCCCGTTTCCAAGGGCCAGCAGCAAGGTGGGAATAAAGTATCCCATTGCCGTAATCAAATCCATGTTCCCCAGAAAAGGATGCTCCCGGGCGGTCACATTGGATACGATGTAATCCATTCCTCCGACTTGATTGATCAAAAAAGGAATAGCTAAAAAGACGCCGGTTATCATAATCAGTCCGTTAAAAGCATCCAAATAGGCAACCGAAAGCATGCCGGCAAGAAGAGTATAGATGATGACGAACACCGCCACGAGCATAATCCCTTCATTTTCACTGATTTTTCCTTCCGTAATGATGTTCAAAACCCAACCGCCGCCTCGGAATTGATAACTCACAATGGTCACATAAGCGATGATGGTCGTAGCGGTGGCTAAAATCCGGGCCCAGTGATTATAACGGGCTTCCAAAATATCCGGGACGGTAAATTGGCCGAAACGCCGGACGCGCCCGGCGACAAAAAACACGATAATGATTCCGACCCAGCCTCCCGCACTGCCGATGAGAGAAGAATATCCATGGTGATAACTGAGATCGGAGACGCTGAAAATATCTCCTGAGCCTATCCATGATGCCAGCAGGGTTCCGACCAAGATGGGAGCCGTCAAACTCCGTCCCGCCACCAGAAAGTCATCTTTTTCTTTAAGGCGTTTCCGGGCGATTCTCAGGCCGAATACAAACAGGATAACCAGATAAACGATGATGGTGATCAAATAGGTCACGTCGCATCCTCCTCGATATCAATTCAGGCTTGATATTTTAACCATAATGGCCGTGCCGTTTCAATGGTTTTCTCCTCCTTTTCCTGCGGATGGGCTTCTGTTACAATAGGGAACCGGTAAAATGAAAGTCCAATTGTTTATTCCGCCCCGGGGATATATCGCCCGCCGGTGGAAAGAAGAAAAAAGCTCCATGCCTCCGCTGGGGATATTATTTTTAGCTGCTGTTTTAGAAAAAAAAGGAGTGGAGGTGGATGTGGTGCCGGCGGATGTACTCGGCTTTGCTTGGCCGGATATCGAAGCCCGCATCCAGGACTTTAAACCGGATATCATTGGTGTAACCACCACTACTGAAAACCGGTTTGACAGTTTTAAATTGATCCGGACGGCAAAAAAAATCCGGCCCCAGGCGGTAACCGTGTTGGGCGGTCCGCATATTTCCATGGCAAAAGAGGACACCATGCAGCATATTCCGGAAGCGGATATTGCCGTTGCCGGAGAAGCGGAAAGGACCATAGCGGATTTGGTCCATGCCGTAGAAGCAGGGGATGACCTGGGTAAGGTCAAGGGAATTATTTACCGAAAAGACGGCGGTATTCTTTATTCCGGGAACCGCCCGCCCCTAAAGGATTTGGATGAGCTTCCTTTTCCGGCCAGGGAATTGGTTCCCATGGAAAAATACAATTTCACAGTGGATGCCAAAGACGGACGCCGGCTTAAAGCCCAGAACATCATGACCTCGCGAGGATGTCCATTCAATTGTTATTTCTGCGCGACCCCGGTCAATTGGGGTCGGAGAATGCGGGGTCACTCCCCGGAGCGGGTCCTGGCTGAAATCGAGCATCTCATCGAGCATTATGGAGCGGAATATATCTGGTTCTACGATGATACCCTCAATTACAATATCCCCCGTGTCCACAAAATCATGGATATGATTATTGAGCGCCGGTTAAATATTAAATTTTGCAATGAGTTTCGAATCGACCTGGTTGACAAACCGCTTTTGGAAAAAATGGTGCGGGCCGGCCTGGTGTGGGGCCATTTCGGCATCGAAGCCGGCAGTGAAAGAGTTCGCAGGGAAGTTGTTCAAAAAAAAATCGATATCGAGCAAGCCTATCAATTCGTCCGCTGGGCCGGAGAGCTGGGATTTGTACCGGACGCCTTTTTGATATTTTCCCATTACAGCGAAACCTGGGAGGAAGCCAAAGAGACTGTCGCCGTCATCGAAAAAATGAAGGCCATCAACCCGCGCACGGAATTTGCAACCGCGATTCTTCATGTCTATCCAGGCACCCCGCTTGAACAGCTGGCGCGGGAAGAAGACATCGTCCCGCCGGATTTTTCCTGGTCTCGGAAACACGACTTGCGCAAAGTGCCCACTCTTCCCGCGGCGCAGGGATATGTCCCTTTATTCAAGCATCGCTTAACCTGGTTTCAAATCGCCGGGCTGGTTATGCAGCTGCCGAGTCAGGATTCCCGGAGCCTTTCCGGGTCCACTGTGAAATCGGCTCTCCGCACATTGACTTCATGGCGGGATCTCTGGGTGTATTTTGTCTTTTTTATCCGCTGGCTGCAAGTCCGGATCGCTAAACTTTTTATTCGCAAACGATCCGCAGCAGAAAAAAATGGAAAGTGATGGCTAGGCTGACACGGGATTTCAATGAAATAGTTTATGCTAGCCTGGATTATTCACGGGCCGAGATTGCCGCAGATTTCGGTTTGCGGCGAGGAAGTCGTGGTTCTTCACTACGACGAGCTGCAAACCGGAAGATGCGGTGAGATTCGGCCCGCCTGAAGGGTAAAAAAATGGCGATTATAATATAAATGTGCAAATGAAAAACTTTCCATTTGAACTTTCAATACAAATCATGTTAATCGCTGATAAAAAAGAAATGGCAAAAACATCGCAATTTTTTTATGAATAATTCAGGCTAGGATTCCTGGACGGCTTTGCCGCCTTTAAGCTTAACGGAATAGATATTCGTGATATTAGGTTCGGACATGGTGGTGCCGTAAATATAGTCGGCGACTTCCATGGTTTTAAAGTTATGGGTTACGATGATGAATTGAGTCTGGTGTTTGATTTTTTTCATCAGATTGAGAAAACGGACCAAATTGTTTTCGTCCAAGGCGGCATCCACTTCGTCCAGAATACAAAAGGGGGCGGGTTTATAGCGGAACAAGGCAAAGAAAAAGGCCAGGCTGGTCAAGGTTTTTTCTCCGCCTGAAAGAAGGGCCAAATTCTGAACCCGTTTCCCCGGGGGCTGAGCGACGACTTCAATCCCGCTTTCCAGGGGGTCATCTTCATCCGATAACTTGATATGGGCTGATCCTCCCTCAAACAGTATGGAGAATATGTCTTGAAAATTCTGATTGACGGCGGTCAGAGCTTTTAAAAATTGCGTTTTACTTTCCTGGTCGATCTTTTGGATGGCTTCTTTTGTAGACGAGATTGAATCAATCAAGTCCTGTTTTTGTTCCAAAAGAAAATCATAGCGTTCCTTATGTGACTGGTATTCTTCTTCCGCCATCAAATTAACTGAACCAATCCGCTGTAACTTTTCCCCGGCATCTTCAAGCGCGGTTTCCACGTCGTCAATGGAGGAATCATCGATTTCCACTTCTTTTTTGATTTCATCGATGCCTTTTTTTAATTCCTGCCAGCAGGATTCCTCACAGTTGACCAGGTCGCGCTCTTTTTCCGCTTTTTTTATCTCCCACTTGATGCGTTCCTCTTTAGCGCTTTCGTGTTTTTCCCGCAGTGTATCCAGTTTGCTTTCCTGCTCATGCTGATCTTTCTGCAAATGGTGAAATGTGCTTTCTTCCTGATTAAGATGAGCGGCTTGAGCATCGACATCCTGGTTTATTTTCCGCAGCTGATCGCCCATATTCCGGACTTTCCCGGTTAAGCTGGATTTTTCTTTTTCTGAGCGTTTGATTTCCTGCTCCAGCTCCGCCATTTTCTTTAGTGAAGTCTGTTCCCGGGTTTTGGAATCCTGAATCCCGCGTTCAAGATTGCTGATTTTTTCTTTAAGTACGTCCAGGGCGGACCGGAGCTCGAAATAGTGCTGGCGTTTTTTTTCGTTTTCGCCTTGAAGAGATTCGAGCTTATTTTCGGCTTCTTTGACCTTATTCTTGAGTGTTTCCTCTTCCCGGCTTAAATCTTGGATGGACGTATCCAGTTGT
>CAYRTV010000096.1:0-8564 GCA_964427225.1 uncultured Eubacteriales bacterium | reverse complement strand
ATTATGTCCATCAATTGGCGACCCATCTGCTTTCCGTCTATCACTCCGATCCCGGCAAAGTAGATATAATATTGGATATCAAGGAAATATTACTGGATATTAGCCAGGCAATCCCCTGCGGTTTAATCGTCAATGAACTTATCACGAATGCCTTAAAACATGGGCTGACAGGATCCCAAGCCGGTGAGCTGAAAATTCGGATGTTCCACCGCGCCGGGGATGGCCGGATTGTTCTCACGATTAAAAATACTGGAAAAAAATTTCCGGACTCGATCGACCTCGAGCATATAAAAAGCAGCGGCCTGCAGCTGGTGCAGGACTTGGTCAGACAGCTGCGCGGAACCATTCATCTAAAGAGAGATCCGGCAACATTCACCATCACCTTTTAGCCGGATGGCCCACTTCCGCCTCAACCGGCTTCACGGCAGCAGGGCCAAGGATCCCAAAGTGTATCGTCTATGGAATCGATTCCGTCTCATCCTTAAGAAAAAGCTTGGGATCCTTGGCTTCATTCAGGATGACAGCGGGCTCAAAAGCGGTGATTGGGTTCTCTCCGAAGTCAATGGCGGCGGGGGGAGGGTCTTGGCGAGGAGAGAATTCAATCGCCGCTGACCGGCAGATACCGGCTAGGATATCCGGCCGGTGGCGGGATATGGCCCTTATTCATTGCCAGGACGAAGCGGAATCTATAGAGCCGGAGTCAAAATAAGCGAACGAAGCGGCACTTCGGCTATGCGCCAGCGGACGTGGGGGTCTTAGACAGCTTAGCCGAAGAAACCGCATCCGCCTCGGCGGCATTGTAGGTCAGGGAGCCGTAAAGCAGCGGACGAAACGGCTCGGCTAGGGAAAGACGGCGGACCAGAAACCCAGGCGGATAAAATCCGTACTTATGAGTAAGGAGAGAACAAATGAAACAACACATTAAAACTTTAGGTATTCTATGGATCGTCTACGGAGCCCTTGGCATCCTTGCGGCGGTCTTTATTTTTGTGCTGTTATTCGATTTGTCATATATTCCGGAAGATATCGAAGGCCCCATTATTTTAAGGACCATAGCTTTGGGCACCAGTATCTTTATCGTGATTTTATCCCTGCCGGAAGTATTTGCCGGAATAGGCTTACTGAGGCAGCGAGAATGGAGCCGCATTCTGGTTCTGGTTGTTTCTTTCCTGAACTTACTTTGGTTTCCGTTTGGAACCGCCTTGAGTATTTATTCTTTGGTCATTCTGTTCAGCCCGGAGGCGGTTTCCCTTTTCACAAGGTCAGATCACACCTGACCGTGCCGCCCTTTTCAGAAACGGCCTTGATTTCAATCGAAACCTGCTTCCCGCTGTCCGTCCTTATGATCCAGCTCACTTGTTTTACCGGCGATTCAGAGCGGGGAGTATTTCCAGGCAGATGCCCCAAATCGGTGACCCGGTCTCCCGCTATCAATTCAGCTCCGGCCATATTCAGATATATTTTGACCGGCTGGGCCGTTTGATTATGAACAGCATGCCGGGACACATTGGTGGGAAGAAATCCAAGGTTACGAATGTCAGCGGTCACTTTCGTGAATCCCGCGTCCAGCTTTTCGGTTTTTACTTCTGTAATCTCCAGCAGCGGAGACATGCGGGCCAGGTAAAGATTCCACTGCGTATGTTTTTCAAGAAAATCCATGTATATTTTCCCAGGGGTGCAAAGAATATTGGTATAGCTTTGATATTCGGGATTATACAGCTTCCTTACAAATCCTCCTATCTCAACTTTCCCTAATTCCGGATGATTGTATTCCTCCCAGTCTGCAAATATTTTCCCATCCATTACTTCATCATTCCACCGCAATTGCTCCATATCGCTCACCCGTCCGTCTTCATCATAATCGCAATAGGGGACCAGCGATCCCATTTCCGGAACCCAGCTGAAAATACCCAGGTGATCATAGGCCCATCCAATCATAACACCGAATATAGCGCCGTAAGACGGGGGGCGTCCCATGCCCATGACCTTGCGGACCGGCTGTCCGTTAAGAGTGTCACTGTATCGATTTCCGAAGGTCTGATAGACCATTTCGTCCTCAGCGGGTATTTCCGCCCCCCGCCCCGCCACAGCATCCACCCAGAGTTGGGTCGGAGGCCGGTACAGAAAATTACCCGCCATATGATGATTGACCAGGCCGGTAATATTGGGATGGGCAAATAAAAATTCCGCCACCGCCCTGGTTTCAGGTTCAGACAAGGGATAGAGACCGGATCCCCGCTGAATGTATTCCTGCTGCCAGCGGGACGGCCAATTCCGGTTGATATCCAATCCGCCGGGGCCGTCTTCATTGAAACGGCCGTCGCCGTCATTGTCCACACCTTCACTGTATACGGTCCACTCTCCGGTTTCATGTTCCTGCCGGCGTTCCATCAGGCGGCTGTCTTCCGGATGGGTTTTCATGGTCCCCATGTCATCTTTTTTCCTCATCATGGTGATGTAGCCGTCTCCATTCAAATCTTCCGGAGGATCCTCATCCCGGCTGCCGTCTCCATCTGAATCATGCGGACGCACGCTGCTCCGCAGATTAAACGGAGTTTTTAAATATAAGTCTGAGCCATCGGGATTGAGCTTCGGCATAATATAGATGGTCCGGGTATCCACCAAATCCGTGATTTCAGGATTTTCTCCATATTGTGTGACCAGGGTTTCAATGGTTTTGAGGCAAACCGCCGCTCCCATAACCTCACTGGCATGCAGATTGCCGTCCAGCCATAATCCGGGTTTCTCCAGGGCCTCTCTCTCTCCCTGACGGGTGATTTCAAGAACCAGCAGATCACGGCCTTCATAACTCTTGCCTATCTGATACAGCTTGGTGATGTTGGGAAACTCCGCTGTCACATGGTTAAGATAATCGACGACTTCTGCAAAAGTATAATTATGATCGAAAGACAAAGGCTTGACATCTGCGGCCGCAGCTCCGGTCAAAACGGCTGTCATGCCAATCATTAAAACCAAGGTACTGAATAAACCGAATTTTTTCATCCGTCCTCTCCTTTTTTCCTTTGGTATCCTTACTCATATCACCACATCACTCATTTTGCAACTATCTAGTCTTTCTCGGGTTTTAATCAAAAGGTCATCCGGGCTTCGTTTCAAAGGATATGATTGACTTAACCATGAATCCATGATGAAATCAAAACAAAGGATTTTATATGCTCTGGCTGGCTTTTGGACTAACCCTATTCGCCGGTCTTTCAACCGGCATCGGCAGTTTTATCGCTTTATTCGCCGGTGCCGGCAACCGAAAATTTCTTTCCGGTTCCCTGGGATTTTCCGCCGGGGTTATGATTTATGTATCATTGGTGGAAATCTTTTTCAAAGCCCGGGATATTTTGGTTTCTTCTCTGGGGAAAACTCCGGGGACTTGGGCCGCAACCGGCGCTTTTTTTGGAGGAGTTCTTTTTATCGCGCTTATCGACTTCCTGGTTCCAGCGGAAGAAAATCCGCATGAAATGCACCGCTTTCCCCAGGATGTCCCGCCGCAGGAACAAAAAAGCCTTCAGAGCCTCCGGAGGACGGGTTTATTCCTGGCTGGGGCCATAGCTCTCCATAATTTCCCGGAAGGTATGGCGACCTTTCTAAGTGCGCTGCACGACCCAAAGCTGGGGATTGCCATTGCTTTAGCCATTGCCATCCATAACATTCCCGAGGGAATTTCCGTATCGGTTCCTATCTATTTTGCTACGGGAAAAAAGAAGACCGCTTTTTTTTATTCCTTTCTTTCCGGATTGGCTGAGCCGGCAGGAGCCCTGGCCGGCTATTTCATCCTGCGCACATTCATCAACGATACTATCTTCGGCGCTATGTTCGCGGCAGTGGCGGGAATCATGGTTTTCATTTCCATCGATGAACTTATTCCGGCCGCGGAAAATTACGGACGGCACCATTGGATGATTTATGGATTTATTGCCGGTATGGCAGTGATGGCTTTAAGCCTGCTGCTTTTTATTTAAAGTCCTCCACCTCCGCATTCCTAATAATGACACACCGCGGAGATTTGTTTATTATAAAAGAAAAGCAATGAGTCAGAGTCCGGCATGAACCCAGCTGAAATCCGCCTGCATCTGGAAAAAATGGTCCATAACGGCGCCGCCTTAGGAAGATATAAGGGGAAAGCCGTCTTTGTTCCCTATGCTGTACCGGGCGAAACCATTTTGGCCCAAATCGAAAAAAGCACCCGGAGCTGGAGCCGCGCCCGGCTGATACGGATTGAACGGCCATCTCCGCACCGGAAGCGGCCGGTATGCCCTCACTTTGGAATGGACGGGTGCGGAGGCTGCCAATGGCAGCATATCCGATACCAAGCCCAACTGGAATATAAAAACCAAATCATAACCGAACAGCTGATGCGGCTGGCCAAGCTCCCAAGTCCGCCTGTAAATCCCATTCTCCCCGGCGGTCCGGGGCTGGGATACCGTAATCGAATCCGTCTGCATGCTTCTCCGGAGGGATGGGGGTATGTTAATGCAGATAAACGTTTCGTTCTCCCTATCGAGGTTTGTCCGCTTATGCATCCCCTATTAAAGAAGCCGTTTTTAAGTCTACGGCCGCCGTCCCCGGAAGACCTGTCTCTTTCCCTTCGAGCTGGAACCCGCACCGGTGACGCCATCAAAATTTTGGAAGATAAACGAGGTGAAACAACTGTTTCAGGCAGTAACGGATATATTCGGGAAAAAGCAGGCAGCTTCACATACAAGATTTCCGCCGGAAGTTTCTTTCAGGTCAATTCTTCCGGTGCGGAGACTTTGCTCAATCTGGTTATGGCGTATGCCTGTCCCCGCCCCAATGATCCCTGGCTTGACCTGTACTCGGGAACAGGCCTGTTTTCGCTGAGTTTGGCTAAGCAGACAGAACACGTAACCGCGGTGGAATCTCATCCGCAAGCTGTTGCCGATGCTCGCTTTAACGCGGAAGCGGCCGGCCTGGAAAACAAAATAACCTGGATTCAAGATAAAGCCGGATCAGCAAAATTGAAGGGCCGGTATTTCGGGGCTGTGCTTGACCCTCCCCGCAGTGGAGCCGCGTCCTCTGTTCTCCGTCAAATTGACCGGCTTCAGGTTTGCCGTCTGATTTATGTATCCTGCGATCCGGCGACATTGGCCAGAGACACGGCGGTGCTGGTGAAAAACGGCTTTTCCCCGGTTCGTATTCAGCCGGTCGATTTATTCCCGCAGACCTTTCATATTGAAACTGTTTGCCTTTTTGAGAGATAATCCATTAAGGGAGAGGAGGTATAATGACATTCCAGCATATTCTATGCGTAATAACCTTGAGCAGCCTTTTGCTCAGTCCGGACTGCAGCGTTGAAGACCGAGCCGGCACAATACTGAAAAGTTATCCTTGTGATACTGCTGACGCTGTGCTGGATTCAGAAGGACTCGAGGTGGATCCGGAGGTACATGAGGAAGGCCGCGCTTGTTTCCGTATAAACGCTGAAGACAACCGAATAATAGCACTCTACGAAACAGGAAATATCGATGCCGAAGATATAACTCTGATTTATGAAGCTTCCCTTAAAACCCAAGGTGTTGAAGGAAGAGTCTATCTGGAAATGTGGTGCGTCTTTCAAGGAAAAGGAGAATTTTTTTCACGCGGATTGAATCAGAGTTTATCCGGTTCAGCGAAATGGACCCGGGCTGCAACTCCATTTATCTTGAAAACAGGAGAGAATCCGGATAATGTCCGGCTCAATCTTGTCATTGAAGGAAAAGGCACGGTTTGGATCGACGATATCAAACTCATAAAGAAAGACCGATAGCAACGCATTTCAAACACAATTCCATACGGCGATCCAAACCGGCATTAAAACCATGCAGGCGGCGTAACTGAAAAACATCAAACTGCTGATTTTATTTTGATCTCCTCCATACTCGCGTACCATAAGGATAAGCCCGGTGGCGGGCGCCGCTGCAGACTGAAGCACCAGGAAAGACCCCATCAGCGGGTAACCGGCCTTGACATCAAGCATAGCCAGGACGGCAATCGTTGCGATAGGAAGCAGTATCAACTTAACCGCTGTTGTCTTTAATGCATCTTTGAGATAACGGCGCAGATGCAGAGTGATTCCACCCAGAATGGCGCCCAGAACGAAATTGGCGACCGGCACCGCCGCATTTCCCAGCATTGCAATGGAATCGGCCATAAAGCCGGGAATATAGCGGTTAAGTCCGGTGAATACCATGCCCAGAGCTGCAAAGTTTGCCACAAGCGGAGGGGTGGTTAAACCTTTCCAGCTGATCCGTTCTTGTTCCTCAGATGAAATCAAATGTTTACCCAGGCTCCACAGCAGAATGCCGAATGCCAGCAGATACAAAAATGTGTAATTGGCAAAAGTGTCGAACTGGTCGGGGAACAGGGCCTGACCCACCGGCAGCACCAAATATCCTGAGTTCTGAATGGAACAAAGAGCAAGCATATTCTTTTTTGCAGGCAGTTCCTTCATGAAAAATAAATATCCCGCCGCCAGTCCAAAAGCGATCATGGCAACGGAGGTCAGCGGCAGCACCCACCAGATAGGAAAAGCCTTGTAATCAAATGTTTGCGTCAAATTGGCAAAGATCAGACAGGGAAGAAAAATATTGACAGTGGCCGCGGTCAAGCTGGTGATATGCTGAGAGGTGATCACTTTCAGCCGCACTAAAACCCCGGCAGCAAATATAATGAGAAAAACCTTGAGAATCCCGGTCAAGGTACCCGAAAATGCATTGAACAATGTTTCCATATTCTTTTTCAGCCTTTCATCGTATTCATTTTCAGCGAAGCAGGCGGCTTGCGATATACAGCACCAAAGACAGCAGCAAACTTAAAAGCAGCATAGTGGTGATGGGAAAATAAAAAGTCACATTTTCCTTCTTGACCACTATATCACCCGGCAAGTGAAACAGTTTAATACCCGGAACCAGTTTCAAGACTAATCCCAGCAGAATGAATATGGCTCCAATCAGCAGCAGCCAATTTCCTGAATTGTTCATAGCGACTAACCAGGATTATTCCATCTCCAGCCGGAAATTCAGGGTCTTTTTTTGAGACATTTCCAAGACGGTTTGAAATATTATGCGCCCTATATCCGCCATGATCTCCGGAGTGATGGTTTTTACGGTGTCCTTAATCGTGTTAGGAAAGGTGGGAGCACCCGCTGCGGAAATCGACAGTGATGGAACCCCCTTGTCCATTAGGATCGCGGCATCCAGGCAGGGCCGCCGGATATTCGGAAAATAGCTGGTGCGGACTTCGCGCTTAACAGCATTCCGGTTGGCTTCTTCCATGAATTCCCAAAAATCCGGATAATTCTCCGCGGCCAGGGCGGATACCGTATCTCCGGCTCCCACCATATCCAGGTTGATAAAAGCAGCGATTCGCTCAAGCGGAACCACCGGGTTCTCGACATAAGCCCGTGAACCCCGTAATCCTTGTTCATTGGAACCAAATCCAATGAACAGAACGGATCTCTGCGGCTTTAGCGGACTTCGGGTAAGCGCTTCCGCAACTCCCATCATAACCGCTATTCCAGAGGCATTGTCGTTGGCTCCGGGTATAATTTCATAACAAAACCCCGCACCATCCAAATGAGCTCCCAGGAAAATATATTCATTTCGTAATTCGGGGTCGCTTCCCTCCATCAACCCCAAAACATTATAACCGGTCCCATCCGGATGGTGTTCAGTGAGATTCTCCATGGTGAATAGCTTTCCCGTATCAAAAGATTGGGATTCCAGGTCCTGTTTGATTTGGTTTATAACCTCATTATGAGTACGGCCGGTGCCGGAGAATGCATCGCTGATCACCGCCTCTCCGATTTGGGAAACAAAAAAATCCTGAATATAGGCAATATTCGGATTGACCGTCAAATCATGGAACAGCACAGCCCCGGCTCCGCGGGCAACAGCCATTTTGACCTTGTAGTCGGGATTTGAATAAGGACGCCAATCCTTGAACGCAGCCGGGTCTGCTTCAGGAGATACAGGTACGCCGGGTTCCATCAAAACAATTTTCCCCTCAACATCAACACCGGCATAATCATCATAATCCAATTCGGGCGCATAAATCCCATATCCGACATAGACAAGTTCAGCAGTTATGGCGCCGTCGCCGGAGTTTGACCCGGGGTAATATTCTTCTGCGTATTCATAGTAGCGCTTATTATCCAGATCCTGCATATCATGATGATAAGCCAGTTCTCCTCCTTCGAAAACAATAGTATATGGATTTGAGTAAGCCCCCAGATATGAATCATCATCCCCGGCAGGAGTCAAGCCCCATTTCTTGAAATGGGACGCCAGCCATTCGGCGGCCTGAGTATATTCCCGGGTTCCGGTCAATCGTCCGGCATATTTTTCTGACGCTAATTCTTCAACATAACTCCGTAAGGTACGGTTGTTTAAAGCGGATAGAGATTGATCATACCGTTCTCCCTCTATCCCATCCTTCTTCATCATGGAACAGGAATACGCAGTCACTATCAGCAGTAAAACAGCGGCGGTTTTCAATCGGGTCTTCATTTATCTCTCTCCTTCGGTCAAAATTCTTTCCTCTGTTATATGTTA
>CAYRTV010000095.1:5800-8573 GCA_964427225.1 uncultured Eubacteriales bacterium | reverse complement strand
AAGAAAAAACAGCAGAGCGGTTTTTTCTTCGCCAGGGTAAAGAGTGATAAAACGGGTAAGAAATGTATATAAACGGCTGCTTTTCATTTATTTTGTTAAAAGTCGCTTGCTGCCGCTCAGGGGCCTTCAATCAGGAAAAGCTGTCCATCGCTTCTTGTTCGGAGCCATAAATATCAAATACTTTGTCGAGCATTGTGACTTGAAAAACGAGGGAAAGTTTTTGGGAGATCTGGGATAATTTCAGCTTTCCGCCCACATTTTTGGTGGAGATGTAACTGGCCAGGATTTCACCCACACCATAACTGTCGATAAAATCAACATCTTCCAGATTTAGAAGAATTTTTCGCGTTCCATCATCAAGGAGATCCTTGATCATATCGTGCAGGGAACTGTTCATAAATTCCGAACGGCGGATCTCGCCTTCAATATCAAAAACATAGACATCGTCATTCTGGCGCAGATTGATATTCATGTCTTTCTCATCTACCTTCCTTATTTATAGCTTTTATCAAAAGCAATTAGATATGTCAATAAAAGTGATAAGAATAAACAAGGCTGCATAAACTTTGCATGGGAGGCCGGTCCGTCAACGAAAAAGGGCGGAATATTGCTTAATTTCGCCATTCTTTTTATAATCAAGAGTGGTTTTCGGGACCAGCCGGAGGAAGGGTCCGGTGAGGAGAAAACAACGAATATGGGGTTTCTGAGGAAGGATGCATTCATAAAATGAAATTTAAGTGCAGAGTATGGGTTTTCCTATTCCTGACTGTTTCAGCAATAGCGCCGCCGGCTGCAGCCGATGATATTCCTTGTATATGGAATAATGTTGACCGGATTGTGGCTGTAGGGGATATTCATGGAGATTATGAAAACTTTATCCGGATATTGAAAGGCGTGGGATTGATAAATGATAAGCTCCGCTGGATCGGCGGGGCAACACATCTGGTTCAAACCGGAGATGTTATGGACCGGGGTCCAAATGCCCGGGATGTATTTGATTTATTGAAAAAACTGGAAAAAGAAGCCCGGAATTACGGCGGGATGGTGCATGTTCTGCTTGGAAATCATGAAGAGGCCAACCTGACCGGCATTGCATTCGATTACCCCGGATATATAAGCCCGGAACAATTTGCCGATTTTTTGCCCAAGGCCTATCGCCGCAGCCGGGAGAAGTCCATTCGGAAAAAATATGAAAAAAATAAAAATCTTGATATTCCGCTCCAGCAGGCTTTGAATGAGTACTGGCAGGAGACCATGCCGACCAACATCGATGCCCGGCGCGCATATCTGCAGAATTTTTATGATAAATATGGGAAATGGCTGCTGGACAAAAACGTGGTCATCAAGATCAACGATACCGTATTTGTTCATGGAGGGATCAGCCTTAAGTATTCCACTCAGGAATTGCAGGACATCAATGATCAGATGCGCAAGGAATTGACCGCCATCTGGAATGGAATTGGCATGATGCCGGAGATCGTTTATGACAGTGAAGGGCCTTTGTGGTTTCGGAACCTGGTTCAGTGGGAAGAAGACACCCACATGGAAGATGTGAATACGATACTGAATAACCTGGGAGCTGAGCATATTGTTATGGGGCATACCGTAAGACAAACCGTTCCGGTGCGGGATTCAAAACCGGTGCTAAGCCGTTTTAACGGAAAAGTATGGGGGATTGACACCGGCATCTCCGATTTTTACGGGGGGATTTTGACTGCGCTGCGTATTCAAAACGGAGAATTCAATGTCTGGACAGGAGGCCAGCTATGAAAATTTTTAAATATCCGGTTATCATTTTTAGTATGGCCGTGATGGTTCTTCTCTCATCGTATGCCGGGAACAAGTTCCAATTTACCGACATTGAAAATATACTGGTTTTCCTGGAAAATGCCCAGGCCGTGAGTATCCAGCCCGATGAAAACGCCGGACGCACTGAACCCTGGATGGTGATGCTGGACGACGGCGAGATACGGCACAAAGCCATTTTTAAGCATATTGACCGCCCCCGGCCGTATCCTTTGGCAGACAGCTTTAAGTATGAACTGTCTGCGTATAAACTCCATCGCAGGCTGGGATTGAATTTTATCCCCCCAACGGTGGCTCGAAAACTCAATGACCGGCCGGGAGCACTGCAGTTATATGTAGAAGACTGTGTTCCGTTGGAAACCGCCCGTGAGGACGCCAAAGTAAAAATCAATCCGGAATCCGTCCAATCCGAACTTAGGGACATAATTGTCTTCGATGCTTTGACTTATTGCGGGTGTGAAGAGAGCAGCGATGTCCTTTATCAGCTCTCCAGCGGGCATATCTGCCGGGTGGATTATTCTCAAGCCTTCGCTCCCCGCCGGGAACTTCCTGAGGAGTGTCATATTCAAGGTGTTTCACAGGGGTTCCTGGATGAGTTAAAATCCCTTAAGGATGAGGAGGTCCGCAGCTGGCTTGATTCTTACTTAAATGAGGAAGAAATAGATGCCTTGCTGTTCCGGCGGCACTTGATTTTAGAAAAACTTCAGTGACGGAATCTTGTGCATTTTATGCCAATTCAAATAAAATCAAATGGATGGGAAAATATTTTGAGACTTTTCAACATGGATTTTCACAAAAATGGTGGATAACACAAAAAACGTACCGGCAATCTCAAGAATCCTGAGAATTTTCACTGTTGTTTATGCCGAAGAATTAACCACAGCCCTGTTGCTGACTCTGAATGGTTTTTTGCTCATGGTTGCTTATTACCTGGTTAAACCGGTAAGAGAGGGGCTGATTTTAGCCG
>CAYRTV010000095.1:0-5790 GCA_964427225.1 uncultured Eubacteriales bacterium | reverse complement strand
GGCCCAGAGTTCCGGGCATATCTTTCCGCTGCAACTGTGATTCTTCTGGTTTTCGTGGTGAAAATTTTCAGTAATATTGCTTCCAGGTTCCCGCGTCATCTCTTGATTGCCTGGGTAACCGGATTTTTCATAACAAACCTGGTGGTTTTTTATTTTTGGTATTTGTCCAGCGGAGGAAACATTGCTGCTTTAGGAACGGTTTTTTTTGTCTGGATCGGTATTTTTAATGTCATGGTGATTGCCCAGTTTTGGGCCTTTGCTAACGATCTCTATACACAGGAGGCCGGTCAAAGAATCTTCGTCCTGGTTGCATTTGGGGTGACCTTCGGAGCCTTTACCGGCAGCCGGGTGGCTGACTGGCTGATTGAACCGATTGGTCCCAGCCGTTTGATGCTGGTTTGCGGTGCGGTGCTGATTTTATGCATCGGCTTGACATGGATCATACATAGCCGTGAAAAAAATCAGCGGGGAATCGAAAAAGAAGTGCCGGCTGGATCTCAGGAGAGAATGAATGCCGAAACCCCTTTGAAGAAAGGGGGAGGTTTCCATTTGGTGTTTAAAAAGCGGTATCTGCTCTACATTGCCTTCTTTGTTTTGCTGCTGAATTTTATCAATACGAATGGGGAATACATCCTTGCCCGGGTTATTGACCAGACCGCCGCGGAAGCGATTCAATCCGGTACGGCTGGAGGCATGACGGAGGAAGCCTTCATTGGAGATTTTTACGCCGGATTTTATTCCTATGTGAATTTTTTCGCATGGTTTATTCAGCTATTTCTGGTTTCAAGGATTTTCAAGTGGGTAGGTGTTCGCGGCGCCTTATTCTTTTTGCCCTTGATTTCTTTAGGGGGATATATTGCTATTTCCGCCGGAGCGGCGCTTATGATCGTAAAATGGGCGAAAATTTTAGAGAACAGCACCGACTACTCTTTGATGAATACCACTCGCCATTCATTATTCCTGGTCACAAGCCGGGAAGAAAAATATAAGGCTAAAGCCGCCATCGATACGTTTTTTCATCGTGCCGGAGATGTGATGTCGGCCTTAATGGTTTTTATGGGAACTACTTTTTTTATGTGGCAAAGCGAAAGTTTCGCAGGATTCAATATCTTGCTGGTGGCGTTTTGGATCATTATTTCCATCTTTATATGGAGGGAGCATAAAAGTTTATCTCAAATTGAAGCAACAGGAGAATAAATAAAATGAAAATAAAAAAAGGATGGAAAAAGTCCATATTGACGGGCTGGTTTGTATTGGGTATCAGTCTTTTTCTATTCTCTCAGTTTCTTCCGCAAGAGATTGCTGACCGTCCGGATTGTGAAGACTTTTTAAGGAAAGCGAATATCATCAAATCCGAACCCATCGGTGAAGGAGTGACCAAGCCCTATAAGTTGTTTTTACAGCAGGGGGACCGGATTCAGTGCGGCTGCTGGAAAAATCCGGAAGGGATTCAGAAGGGGTACTTGGAAGGCTGGAATTATGAGATAGCCGCTTATGAAATGGATAAGCTTTTGGGCATTCATATGGTCCCTCCTACAGTTGAGAAAGAATTTGAGGGGCAAAAAGGATCGCTGCAATTTTGGGTGGAAACAAAGTACAGTTTACTGGACATCATGGAAGCAAGCATTGAGATTCCGCAGGAACATTTAACCCACATCAACAAAATGAAATACATCACCCGGGCATTTGACAGCCTGATAGCAAATGAAGACCGCACCCAGCAGAATATCTTGATAACAGAGGACTGGCGCATGATATTGATCGATCATTCCCGTGCCTTCCGGTCTTCCGAAGAGTTTACCGAACTACTCATGTTCGGCCGCAACGGCATACGGGGCACAAAAATGATCCGGGCTCTTCCCAGGCTGCTGGTAAAAAAAATTGTAAATTTAGATGAAGCCGCGGTAAGAGGGGCAGTAGGGCCGCATTTAAATGATGAAGAAATTCAGGCGGTTCTAAAGAGAAAAATTCTCTTATTGGATGAAATCAAAGCTATGGTAAAAATGTACGGGGAAGAAAGGTTTTATTATTGAGGAAGGGACAATTGAAAAATAGAACAATTATATTTTTCATGACAGTGTATTGGATTATATCTCTACAGATGTTTGCTCAATTTTCTCCGGAAACCTTGAAGAAAATGAAAGGGGCCGAGGAATTCCTTCGGACAGCCCGTGTAGTGGAATATGAGCAATTGGGAGGAAGATTCGCAGTTACCAATCCCTACAAGTTGACCCTGGAAAAAAATGGACGTCAACACCTCGCATTATGGAAAAACGCAAGCGGCATACTAAAAGGACACCGCGAAAACTGGCGATGGGAAGTAGCGGCCTTCCGTATGGATAAACTATTGGATTTAAACATGGTGCCGCCGACCATAGAAAGGGCATTCCAGAACAATGACGGGTCATGCCAGTACTGGGTGGCATATTGGATCAATCTGGCAGAAAAGGAAAAAAAGGATATTTCAGTCCCCAGGAATAAATTGGTCTTTTGCAACCGGGCGGTGGAAGCTCTGCCACGCGATTTTTTTGAAAAGATAAAAAGCCTGGATTATGAAACCCTGGGTAAGACCATGGACTATTATTTGACCTCAGATGAAAAGCGGGCCGTCCTGGCACGGCGGGACTTAATTGTCGAAGATATAAACCGGCGTATCCAGGAAAAAGGAGAGTATATGGTGCTCTATCAGCCTGTAAGAGATAAACAAGAATAATTCAAGATTTTATCAATCCGTTGTTTTCCAGATATGTGATAAGGGTATTTACGGATTCATCCAAATCCTTTTCGCTGGTGTCAATGATGAGTTCCGGTTTAGTGGGATCTTCATAGGGCGCCGATATGCCGGTGAATTCAGCGATCTCTCCCGCACGGGCCTTTTTATACAAGCCTTTGGGATCCCTATCCTCGGCCACATCCAGGGGCACTTTTACAAAAACTTCAATGAAGTCCTTTTCTTTAAGCAAACTTCGCGCCTGGTCCCTGTCTTTGCGGTAAGGGGAAATAAATGCGGTCATGGTTATGATGCCGGCATCGGAAAAAAGCTTGGCCACTTCTCCGATCCTCCGGATATTCTCCTCCCGGTCTGCGGGTGAAAATCCCAGGTTTTTGTTTAAACCATGACGGATATTGTCACCGTCTAAAACAAAGCTGAGGTGGCCCCGCTCAAATAATCTTTCTTCCACTGCACGGGCCAGAGTGGATTTTCCCGAACCGGATAGACCGGTGAACCATAATACAATTCCTTTTTGCTTCAGGAGACGTTCCCGGTCCGATTTGGTAATCTCTCCGTCGTGCCAGGTTATGTTGGTGGCTTTTTGTTGGCTCATATCATTCCTTCCGTTTCAATCTTTATTCTGATAGTAATCAATCAGGATTTCCGCAACCTCGGGCCGGGAAAATTCTTTAGGAGGCATTTTCCCCTTTGCCAGCATTTCCCTGACTTTGGTTCCGCTGATGAGCACCCGGTGTTCCGGAGCATGCGGGCAGGTTTTCATAGACGCCATGCCGTCGCATTTATGACACCAAAAAGTCCAATCTATTTTCAAAGGATGAATATGCAGGTCTTCTTCATTGAAGTCATCAAATATATCCTGAGCATCGAAAGGACCGTAATAGTTTCCGACACCGGCGTGATCTCGACCGATAATCAAATGGCTGCATCCGTAATTCTGCCGGAAAATGGCATGCAGAACAGCTTCCCGCGGACCGCCGTAGCGCATTTCCATGGGATAAACTTTAAGGACAATCCGGTCCTGAGGATAATATTGCTCCAGCAAAGCTTCATAGCATTTCATTCGAATATGAGCAGGAATATCACCGGGTTTAAGCTTACCGACGAGAGGATGAATCAAAATACCGTCACTGACCTCCAGGGCGATTTTAGTGCAGTATTCATGACTGCGGTGGATTGGATTGCGAGTCTGGAAAGCGGCGACTGTTGTCCAGCCTTTGTCCCGGAAAATTTTCCGTGTTTCCTCCGGCCGCCCATAATAATCCCGGTATAGTTTCGGATAGGGGCCTTCACTCAGGGCCCGGACCGGACCTCCCAGATAAACTTCTTTTTGGGCGTAAACTTTGGCCACACCCGGATGATTTTCATCGTTGGTGCGGAAAACATGATGGGCTTCTGTTTTTTTATCATATTCATATTTTTCCTCAACTGTCAGAATGCCCATTAATTCGCTGGTTTCGTCGTCATAAAGAGCGGCTTCCGAACCAAGGGCAAGCGAATCAGCTTCTTTGCGGCTGACCGAGAGGGTAATAGGAACCGGCCATAAAGTGCCGTCTGCCAGGCGCATATCGTTAACCACCGGTTTGTAATCCTTTTCCAGCATAAATCCTGTCAAAGGACTAAAGGCTCCCACCGCCATCATGATCAAGTCTGATGTTTCCCGGGAGGTCATACGAATGGAAGGAAGGTTTTCGGCTTTCTTTTTTTCCGAATCCAATTGTTTGTCTTCAACAATAAGCGGTTTGAGTAGTCCGCCATGGGGAGGTACGATATCGGTCGTCATGAAATTCTCCTTTCTGATTTTTCTTCAGGCGCCAATCAGGCTTATAAATACCCCAAAGATTTTAAACGTTTACGGATGGCTTCAATCTCGTCCTTTCTCAGAGCACCTTCAGCCGGAGGAGAGTCTTTTTCCCGGCTGGAAGAAACCAGGTCCCTGAGGACATAAATGATGAAATCCGTTACGGAGTTGAATCCGCTGTCGGCAACGATTTGGGACAGCTGAGTATAAAGGACCCGGGGAATTTTAATGGTTACTTTATCCCTGGATTTAGGTTTAGCACTCATAATGCACTCCTATAAGAGTGCATATTATATGTCCTGAATAAGAAAAGTCAAGCTCTTCCTTCGTTGGCCGGAGAGAAAAATTTGATTTAAACTATTTTTCATGATAAATCTGAGATGTCAATTGAATTGCAAGAGTTGCATTTGATTAATACTTGGTCTATATTATGCATTCGTTAGAAATTATCAGTGAACTCTCCCAGCTTAACCGAGTCAGGACATTTGTCAAAAAGATTTTGCATGATTTGCATCCGACCGATGAAGATTATTATATTATTGAATTGTCTCTGCTTGAGATCTGCATCAATATAATCCGGTATGCTTATCCCGGCCAAAAAGGCCGCATCCGGATTCAATCCTGGGAAAAAGATCAGCAGATATTTTTTGAAATTCAGGATGACGGAAGGCCGTTCGATCCCAGGAAAGCCAAAAAACCCGAAATTTCTGATCTCATCAAACCCGGCAAAAAAGGAGGACTGGGAGTTTTTCTTACCCGCGAGCTTATGGACGGGTTTGAGTATCACCGGGAAGAAGGAAAAAATATTCTTATCCTCTCCAAAAGGATAAATCCCTCTTTGTCTGATAAAGAGGCCTGATTCCGTCAGATTTGAAATGCTTTACTCCTATAATCGGAAGGATTGGGAAAATTTAAGAATTAATTGAATTTAGACTATATTTATGATAATGTTTTGAGTCGCTGCGATTGAAAATGCCCCTGCAGTCATTCATTGAATGATTGTACAACCTGAATATCTTGCCAGATAGGCTGAATAAAATCAGGAGTGTTTATGAGTTTAAAGAAGGAGTTTAAACATGAGTAAAAATGGAAGACATCTGTTTACTTCCGAATCGGTTACGGAAGGCCATCCGGATAAAATATGTGATCAGGTTTCCGACTCGGTGTTGGATGATTTGCTGTCACAGGACCCGGCTAGCCGTGTTGCCTGTGAAACGATGGTCACAACCGGTCTGGTTATGATCGCCGGTGAAATCAC
>CAYRTV010000094.1:0-8628 GCA_964427225.1 uncultured Eubacteriales bacterium | reverse complement strand
GGCGGAGCGCAATGCCGGGCGATTGGTGTATGGATTCCTGGAAACGAGCGGTTTTCTGCGATCCCTCGTCGAAGAGGATAGCTTGGAAGCGGAAATCAAGATCAAGAACATCCGTCTCTTTTTCGATAAGATCCAGAATTTTTCAAAACTGACGGAGGATGATTCCATCCATTCCTTTGCCCGGCATTTGGACCTGCTGCAGCAGGTCGGGGATAATCCGGCTACGGCCGAAGCGGACTTGGAGGAGGATGCTGTCCAGGTCCTGACTGTCCACAAGGCCAAGGGGCTTGAATTTGCCATCGTATTCATGGTCAGCCTGATTGCGGACCGGTTCCCGGGCCGCATGCGCCGGGAAACCATTCCCTTTCCTGACGGCATCTTAAGAGAACGGGCGCAAGGCCAGGAATACCGGATGGACCGGGATATGGAAAAAATCACCTTGCAGGAAGAGCGGCGGTTATTTTATGTCGGGATGACCCGGGGAAAACAAATGCTGTATTTAACTTGGGGCCGGGACTACGGAGTAAAAAGATTAAAAAAAGTCAGTCCTTTTGTTTTGGAAGCTTTGGATCTTTCGCGTCCGCCCAGCGATACCCTGCGTGCTTCTGCATTGGAGGAAATCCGACGGTATGCACCCGAATCGCAGCAGTCCCGGATGCCTCAGAAAGTCGGGGAGTCCGGAGTTATTCCTATGAGTTATTACCGGGTTGAAGATTATATGACCTGTCCGCTGAAATTCCGGTTCCGGCATGTTGTGAGGGTGCCGATACCCCCAAACTATAATTTAATCTATGGGAGGGTTCTGCATGATGCCATTCATTTTTATCTTTTCCGGAAGAAATCAGGAATTCAGGTATCATGGCAGGATATTCAGCGGGAGTATAACCGCAGGTGGATAAATGAAGGGTTTTTAAGCAGGGAACACGAAGAGATGAAAAAAGCAGCGGGGCGAGAGGCCCTGTGCCGCTTTTATAAACGAGAAGAAAAATCCGGAGCGGAACTGTTTTTTCTGGAAAAGAATTTCAAATGGAAGGAAGGTTCCATTATGTTTTCCGGACGCTGGGACCGGGTGGATAGAACACCGGAGGGCGCTGTGATTGTTGATTTTAAATCGACTCGGGTCCGGGATCAAAAAATGGCGGATGACCTAACCCGGGACAGTCTGCAGATGGATTTATATTCTTTGTCTTTCCGGAAAACTCAAAAAATAAGGCTGTTTGAAACCCGGCTTTATTTTTTAGAGTCGGATATTGTGGGCCGGGCCGGCATAGGTCAAAAGGATCTGCAGCGGGCGGAAAAGAAAATCCGGGAAGTTGAATCGGGTATCCGGAAAAATGACTACCAGCCGCAGCCGGATTGGCATAACTGCAGCCTATGCGAGTTCCGCAGTATATGTCCGGCCTCGTATGCTTATTAAGGAATAGGCTAATTTGGGGCGATCCAGAACGGCATCAGCGCCCAGCTGTAACTCTTCTCCATTGCCCGGAGAAGCGTGAACATTTTTCCGGCGGGTTCCGGAACATGGCGGCTGATCCGGCTTTGCCCCATCATCCGTCCACCGAGCAGGGCACCCCACAAAGAAATTTTCTTCGGCCAGACCTCAAGCTTAACCTCTTCTTTTTGAGGAATGCCCGCTTTATCCTTTGCGATTTGAATGGCCCGGAGAAGTCCTCCTATTTCATCCACCAGCCCCAGCTCCAGGGCTTGGCTGCCGGTCCATACCCTGCCGCGCCCCACTTCATCGACATCTTCTTTTGACATATTTCTGCAGGCGGCGACTTTTGCGACAAAATGCTCGTAACTTACCTGTATATGCTGCTCTAAAAGAGCCCGTTCATCCGGGGTGGCGGACCGGAAGGTGGTGAACATGTCAGCCCGGTCTCCATATTGGATCTTATCCGCGGTCACTCCGATTTTTTTATACAATCCCGCGAAATTGAATTTAGCGAAGATGACCCCGATAGAGCCTGTCAGTGTCTGAGGGTGGGCGACAATGGAATGAGCGGGAACGGAAATTTGATAGCCTCCGGAGCCGGCCAAATCCGACATGGATACAATAAAGGGCTTTTCTTTTTTGGCCAAAGCGGCCGACCGCCAAATCGTATCCGAACCCACTACGGACCCCCCCGGACTGTCGACCCGGAATACAATGGCGGCGATGGAATCATCGTCTTTTGCCTGTCTAATCCATTCTGAAACCGTACGGCTGCCCATAATCGAGTAGGCCCCTTCTCCGGTCAATATAGCGCCGGTTCCGTAGATGAGGGCGATTTTGCGGCCCCGGTTAAGCCCCAAGGAAGAGGGGGAAATGTTTACATACCGGGCATGGCTGATGCGTTTAAATTGCTTGCCTTCTCCCTGGAGTTTTTTCCGGAACTCATCTTCATATAATAAGGCGTCGATCAATCCGGATTTTTTCGCGGTTTGGGCTTGGAAGATGCCCTGATTCAATAATTCTTTTATGGATTCCGGTTCTTTTTCTCTCGCCTCCGCGACTGTTTGAACATAATGATCAAATATGCTGTGATAAATGGAATCCAGCATCTCCCGGTGTGCGGGGGTGAATGCGTCTTCAATAAACATATTGTAGGCGGTTTTGAATTTTCCGATCTTTTCCACCTCTGCTTCGATACCTAGTTTTTGCAGCGTTTGTTTGAAAAAAGGCACGTAACCGCCGATACCGTTTATGATCAGCATGCCTTCGGGATGCAGAATGATTTCATCGCAGCCGGTGGCCAAATAATACTCTTTATCGAATTCAAAAGATTCATCAATATATGCGTAGGCTTTTTTCCCGGATTGACGGAAATCGAGAATCAAATTCCGGATCTCATCGGCTTTGGCCCAATCGCACTGCATCATCCCCAGGCGGAGGATGATGCCTTTGATGCGGCTGTCGACTTTAGCTTTGCGAATATTCCACCAGATCTCATGCATGGATAAAGGGGCCTGTCCCATAATAGATGTCAAGAAATCCGGAGCCGGCTTTTCTTGAATCTCGCCGGACAGCTGAATTTCCAGGAAGGAATCACTTCTGACATCCGGGGCGGCCTGAAATTGATAAAACAGCAGGGAAATCACGGCGGCGCTGATAATCACAATGAAAATCAGAATAATAATCAAAACATATGTGCTTCGTTTCATGGTTCAGTTCTCCATTCCTCAGAGCCTGCTGCGGCAGGCTTCAGGACGACATGTGAAACTTTAATATCTTTATAGTAAGAGATAAAACGGGCAAGAGTAAAGTAAAAAAACCCTCGCGGAAGGATAATTGGTTTTGATATTCAGGACATTTTTCCGTAAAATATGGTTGCCTGAACGAACCGGAACTAATCACTGAGAAAGGACAAAAACATGGATGCGATGGTTGTTGACCATGTGACGAAAAGCTTTGGTAAATTTACCGCTGTGGATGACCTGTCCTTTACCATACCTAGAGGAACGGTTTACGGATTGCTGGGCCCCAACGGTGCCGGCAAAACCACGACCATCCGGATGGTGATGAATATCATTATTCCGGATAAGGGATCTATCGTTGTTCTGGATAAAAAAATGGATGAATCCATGAAAGAGGCGGTGGGATACCTGCCCGAAGACCGCGGCCTTTACCCCAAGATGAAGATCGGCGAATTACTGTATTTTTTGGCTGAGCTTAAGGGGGTGACAGGGGTCCCGGCCCGGAAAAATATCGATGCATGGCTGGACCGGTTTGACTTGATGGACTGGAAGGACAAAAAAGTAGAGGAGCTGTCAAAGGGAATGCAGCAGAAAGTCCAATTCATCGCTACGGTGGTGCATGATCCTGAGCTGATTATTCTGGATGAACCTTTCGGCGGTCTGGATCCGGTCAACACCAAGCTTTTAAAAGACATTATGCTGGAGATGAAAGCAAAAGGAGTGACCATCATCTTTTCCACCCACCGGATGGAACAAGTGGAGATGATTTGTGACAATATTTGTTTAATCAGCAACGGCCGCCTGGTGCTGGAAGGAAACTTGACGCAGATAAAAAACCAATATGGGAAAAACACCGTAATTCTTGATTATGACGGCGATGTCAGTTTCGTTCGGGATCTTCCCGATATAGAATCATTCGATGATTATGGAAAATTCATGGAAATCAAACTAAAGGAAGGCAGCGACCCACAAGCCTTGCTGAGAGCCGCGGCGGATAAAGTCAAAGTTAATAAGTTCGAAGTAAAAGAACCGACACTTAATGCCATTTTTATTGAAAAAGTGGGAGAAAAAAATGCGTAAAATCCTGGCTGTCATCCGGAGGGAATATCTCCAAATTGTGAGAACCAAGGGATTCATCATTGGAACCATATTGGGACCGGTGCTTATCAGTTTATTTATCATCATTCCGATGGCTGTATCCGTGATGGATATTGAAAAACAGGAAACCCTTGGAGTTATTGATGTGCAAGGGGATGTTTTCAATGAACTGGATGAGAAACTCAATGCCAGGCTGAAGGACGCCCGCCGCCGTTTCCTCCTCGAACGCTATCGAGTGGAAGAGGATATAGTATCTCTTAAAGCGGCTCTCAATCAAAAGGTTTTGAATGAAGAATTATCCGGTTATATCTATATTCCTCAGGACATTGAGCAAGGCGGCCAGGCCCAGTATGTTTCTGAGCATGTTTCCGATTTTGATAAAATCCGCACTATCCAGGAAGCTCTAAACAGTGTAGTTGTGGCCAAACGGCTGAAAAACGCGGGGATTGATCCTGCGGAATTGTCCGGCTATATGCAAAGAGTGAACTTTACCACGCAAAAAGTTACGGAAAAGGGATTGGAAGAAGAAACCGGCGGAACATTTATTATATCCTATATTCTGGTTTTGATTCTTTATATGACCCTGATTTTCTATGGACAGATTATTCTGCGGGGCGTGATTCAGGAAAAGAGCTCCCGGGTTGTGGAAATCGTCCTGTCTTCTCTCAAACCCTTCCAGTTAATGGCGGGTAAAATTCTAGGTATAGCCGCGGTGGGATTAACGCAGTACGCCATCTGGGTCCTGTTCGGACTGGGGTTAACCCGGTTCAGCGGTTCAATTATGAGCGGGGTCTTTCCTCAAGCCCAGGGCTTTACTCTTCCCAGTATTCCTCCCTATGTTTTTATTTACTTTATTGTTTTTTTCCTGCTGGGTTATTTTTTGTATTCGACATTATATGCCGCCATCGGCTCCATGGTCAATTCGGAGCAGGAATCCCAGCAATTGGCCGGTCCGGTGACGATGGCCCTGGTCATCCCGATTCTCCTGATGGTTTTTGTCATGCGAAGCCCTGATTCCACCTTGTCTGTGGTCTTATCTTTGATTCCTTTTTTCTCTCCCATTTTAATGCTGATGCGGGTGACGACGCTGCTGCCTCCCTTTATTGAAATAGCCGCTTCGATCGTTTTGATGCTGCTCACCATTGTATTTATGATTTGGCTGACATCAAAAATTTACCGGGTGGGGCTGCTGATGTACGGCAAGCGCCCCGGTTTTAAAGAAATCCTCAAATGGGTGAGGTATCGATAGCGTTTGTCTGTTTCGTCCGCGTTTGTTCTATTCAGAACCGAGAACTCAGAACCCGAAACTCAAATCTTAAAAAAAGATCAAGCCAGATTGCGAAGAACTTGGCCTCTCTGTGAACCTTTTTCCTCATTTCTCCGTAGAAAGGGGTGCTATGGATAAGGAGAAACAGTTATGATGCTAAAAACAGTAAGATTAACAGTTGTGGTGCTGCTCTTGGCCCGGTTGAGCGGTTGTTTTACTGTTCGCGTTGACAGGAATGGCCGTAATCCGTCTGGACAGCTTGAGTGACCTGGGGCCGGGGCTGTTATTGGCAACGGAAGATAAAGACCATTGGATAATGATTTGGATCGAATAAAGTCTGATTTGAAATGACCATGAAAGGATCGACAGCAGCCGCGCGGCCGATTGCGGAAGCGGAACACATTCTGGTGGAAAGGGTCAAAAATAATGACCGGGAGGCGTTTGTGGCTTTAACAAAAATGTATCAGCGGAGCGTATTTCACCTGGCGTATGCATTTTTTCGAAATCAGGAAGACGCCATGGATGTGGTTCAGGAAACATTTCTTCGCTGCCATCAAAAAATGCACCTGTATCAATCCGGCCGCAGTTTTAAAAACTGGTTGCTGCAGATAGCTAAAAATATGTGTATTGACTATTACCGAAAACATCAAAAGGATGACAGGGAACATACCTCCGGCACCCCGCTGGCGGATATTCAGGCGTCCTTTTTTGACGGGCAGAATACAGAAAAACAGAGCCAGCTGAATGATGTTTTTTCTAAATGCCTGCAAAGCCTGACGCCTAAGCAAAGAACCATTTTCGTGCTCAAGCATTATCACCAGATGAAATACAAGGAGATCGCACAAACACTCGACATCGCCGTCGGTACCGTTAAATCATTGAATTTTAAGGCCGTAAAAAAAATGAGGGAATTGGTATCCCCCTATATCGGGAGACAGGGCTATGAAGAAGTGTGAACAAAATCATCTTAAGCTGTTGGACTATGTCTATGGAGAGCTGGGGACTGCCGAGCGGCGGAACGTGGAATCTCATCTCATAGCCTGTCCTCAGTGCCGGAAAGAGCTGAAGGATATCCGCTGGTTTTTACGGTGTGCGGATGATTTCGGTGATGAGATCCAGGCCGCGGCTGCTCAGGTGGATTGGGACAAGCTTGCCGAGAAAACCGCCGGCCGGGCCTATGGTTTTGCGGCTGATTCCGTGAAACCATCATGGTTTAAGCATTTTTGGGCTGGCCTGTTTCAGCCCCGGTTCCGTCCCGTTTACGCGGCACTGTTCGCAGGTGTTATTTTAGGCGGTTTGCTGACCACGCTGGTTTTCCGGAATCCCGCTCCGGCCGTAAGAGAAAGTGCGCGGATGGTGATTCCCGCCGGCTTTATGGAGACGATGGATATGGAGATGACCCGCCGCCAGACTTTGGATTATCTGGAACAGAGCCAATATTTACTGCTGGATTTTATCCAGTCTTCCCCTGACCAGCTGGTTGAATACCGGAACAATCCTTTCGCCCTTCGCAAAACCCGTGATTTACTGGAGAAAAAACGATACCTGAATCCTAAGCTGGACAGCCTGAAAATGGCTAAAGCCAAAGCGGTTTGCGATCAGATCGAATTTCTGTTTTATGAACTGACGGAAATAACGGGAGATATGTCGGCGGAAGAATTGGCCGTCCTTCAGAGATTAATCGAAGACAAACAGGTTTTGCTTAAAATAAATTTAGTGAAGAAAGAATTAAAAAAAAGCGAGGTATAAAGTGAAAAAAACAGCCGTTATCACAGGCATAGTACTGGTGGCTTCCTGTTTGTTCCCGGCGTTTGCTCAGGAACGGCCGGAGGCCGGGCTGTTTCAGAAGGCCAAGGTCCATATTTTCGATAAAGAATGGCATAGAGCCTTGGATAAACTGGATGAAATTTTGGAGGATTATCCCGATAGTTCCTTTTATTCCCAGGCGCTGTTTTATAAAGGGAAATGCCTGGCGGAAATAGACGGACGCGAGCGGGAAGCCATGGAAGTGTTTAAGCGGTACATCCGGCATCCTGGAGCCAACCAAAACCTGATTGAAGAATCAGAAGTCGCCATCATCAACCTGGCCCTTGATTTATACAAACGGGGGTGGGAGAAATACGCAGAAGAAATCATTGACCGGGTGGAGCGGACCAACCGCTATATCCGTTATTATGCGGCATTCCAATTGAGTTATGTCGAGGATCTGGATATCGCCGCCATCGCCCTTCCGGTGCTGGAGGAAATTCTCATCCGCGAGCAGGACGAAGAACTGAAAAACCGGGCGAAACTGGCCATGCTGCGCATTGACCCGGGGACGTTTGACGGAATAGAGGAAAGCGCAGGTTCCAACGTACGCATGCTGTGTTTCAGGGTTTATAAAAAAGGGTCAGAGACTGCGTCCTTCTCTTTTAATATCCCCTGGGGACTGGCCGACCTGGCGCTCAGTTCGATTCCGGAAGAGGATAAAATCGAAATCCGGAAAAAAGGATATGATTTGGATGAACTGATCGATCAGCTGACCGGTATGAAGGGCAACATCATGGTGATCGAAGGCGAGGAAAGCATTTTTAAAATATGGATCGAATAGAACGAATCTGAATAGTTTAGGCTAAGGAGGAAAAATGAAAAAAACAACGATTATGATTCTAACTTTTTTTATGCTGGCTCTGGTTCCGGCGGCCGGGCTGAATGCCGACATTAATGATGATGCGGAGGTCATCAAGCGGGCGGTTAAAGCCAATCCCTACTATCAGAAAGACAAAGAGGTCCAATGGTTTAAGCTGCAGGTGACAAATACGCTGACGGATAAAGTGGAAGTCAAGATCACCCTGCCGATTTCATTGCTGGAGATCATCATGAAGTCCAGCAGCGACCGCGAGATGCGGATTGACCGGGATGATTTTGACCTCGACATCAAGGAATTATTCCGGAGCCTTAAAAAAGCCGGGCCGATGTCGATTATTGAGATTTACGACGAAGAAGACGGACATGAGGTGAAAATCTGGCTGGATTAACCGCTGGCAAATCTTGCTGTCAGACTCTGACATATGCGTGGCGGCGGGATATGGCCTTTATCCATTGTC
>CAYRTV010000093.1:1274-8677 GCA_964427225.1 uncultured Eubacteriales bacterium | reverse complement strand
TGAATTTTTAATAAAAATCATGTTAATCGCTGATAAAAAAGAATGTGCAAAAACACCGCAATTTTTTTATGAATAATTCAGGCTAAATTCAGGGTTGAGAAGAGACTGAATATATGAAAAAACGAAGGAAATTATCTTAACCGATTCTTTGGGCTTTCTTTGCCGCCTGGAGATATATATCGGGAAGCTGAATTAATATGCCTTAATAAGGAGATCATTTATGGCTGGTTTTGAAGGTGTAAAATGGGCATCCCAACAGCTGCAGTATTTATTAAAGGATAAACAGCTGAATTTCTTGGATGCCGGTGCTAAAGTGTATGCTGTAAACCGTTCCATACATTACGGCCAATTCTTGGCCTTTGAAGGGATCCGGTTTTACTGCCGCAAAGATGATCATGATCACGTGGAAGTAACCTTGCTGAATTGGAAGCGCAATTTGGAGCGGTTCAGAAGAGGAATGGCGTTCAACCTCAGTTCCGAGCAGCAGCATATTATCCCTACAGCTGAAGAGCTGGAACATCTGTTTATCCATCAATATTTTAAACATCCTTCCATGCGAGGTTTTCTGATTGAAATGGCGGAGAACCAGGCACAAGGGTACTTGAGGCCGTTTACTGTGGATGAAGAGGAATCGATCGGAGTTACCTTCCCGGGAAATCCTTCTATCCGAGCCGTTGCCTGCCGTTATGACCGCTATCTCGGAGAACCGTTTTACGGCGTTGTCGTCCCGCATTTAGTGCGGGCTGTTTCCATCAATCAGACTGGATGCTTAAAACTGGGGGTGAACTATTTAATCAGTGTCAAAGCGATTGATGAGGCCCGGAAAATTGATTCGGATGCCGCGTCGGCGATGTTTTTAGACGATCGACCGGAAAAGGAACTGGAAAAAAGGCTGGTCACCGAATGGGATTCTTCCTGCTGCCTCTTTGCCCTCCGGGATGGAACGGTTGTTAAAATTCCGGAAAACCCCCTTATTCTGCCTTCAGTCACTATCGGCGGAATTGTAGAGATTCTCAAGGAAATGAATGTTCCTATCCGGGAAAAAGAGGTGCGTTACGGCGAATTGATCCAGTGGGAGCGGGATAACCAATTGGTGGCTGTCTGCAGTGTTGGGACGGCGGGTATTTTGAACCGCTGCTGCCGGCTGCGAATGGTTGACCAGGATGGCGGCACCATCGCTCTGCATAAACCGATGGAAGACCATGGTCTTTTCCAGAAGCTGGCTGAAGCAAAAAAAAGATACTGGGATATCTATAAAGGAGAAGCCCGGCTTCCTTCCGGAGCAAATTTAAGCCGATACAAGCTCAGTTAAACTTTCTTAAGCCAGTCTTCATACTCGGAGGCTTCGTATTTTTCCTGTTTAATGCTAAGGTCCAGGTTGATCACCAAACCGGAATGTTTTTGAGCTTCCGAGCTGTCCCGAAGGTCTTGATGGCGCTGCCGGGATTGGCGGACATCTTCCAGCGCGCCTTCCAAGGCCGCACCTATGGCATGACTCAAATTGATTTTCCCTATTTCCAGCCGGGGTTCAACACCGTTTTCAGCCACTTCTTCTGCGATATGGGCCAGCTGCTTCATTTTTGTCATGGAGAAATCCATTATCTGCCACGCGAGAAATCCGTCTTTCTGCAGCACCCAGGAATTACGGATTTGCTGAAGCATCTCCGTGTATTTGTTTTGTACGATATTCTGCAGTTTTTCCATAAATGCATCGGGTAATTCATTGTCCTCGCCCGGTAAGCCGTCCGCCTGTTCAGGCTTGAGTTTATCCAGGGTCCTTTGAAATTTATCCGCGTGCATGGAGGATTCCCACCCTTCCCGCTGCAAGACCCGTTTGATGTGCGGATCACCCACTTTTTCGGCTTCGCCGCTGTAATGCGGAATCAAATCCTTTTCATATTTAACGTAAGATTCAAAAATGGAGGCGCGGCTGGCGGACTCAAACGGATAAGGTGCCGGGGTTAAATCCGGCTCTCCTCCTAATTCGCCAATAATCAAGCCCAACCAGTGAAAATGCCACATCTCTTCCCGGCTTCGGGAGAGCAGGCTGGCGCCCAAAGGAGAATCTTCTCCTTCAAGATAACTATGCACTAAATACCGGATGATGGCTGCGTGTTCCTCCTTCAGGTCATTATTGAGCATTTTTATCAATTCGTTTTTTTCCATATTGTCTTACCCTTTCGTAATCATATTGTCCTCATAATAATTTCTAAAAACAAGGAAGTCAAGCTGGGCGGTTAAAGAATATCCTGAAGGACTTCCAGCGGGGCATTGATTTTACCAAAAGGCATGGAGACCTGAACCCCGGCAATGCGGGGTTTTAATTCCTGCAGTGTCTCTCTGGCAATGCGAATGCCTTCTTCGCGGGCTTCCTTTTTATTCCGGGTGGCGCGCATGCGCTGCATGATATCATCCGGAACATGGGCTCCGGGAATTTCATTATTCATAAATTCCGCGTTACGGATACTGGCAAGCGGCCAAATGCCGGCGATAATTGGGATTTTAACGTGCTGAATCCGCTTTAAAAAAGCATGAAATAAAGCGAGATCAAAGACTGGCTGTGTAATTGCGAATTGGGCTCCGGCTTTCACTTTCCATTCAAATCGCCTGATTTCGTAATCCAGGTCAATGGCTCCGGGATTGGCTCCGACACCGATCAAAAAACCGGTCGGTTTTTCTAAAGGGTTGCCTCCCAAATCCCGCCCGCAATTTAAGCTGTATACCACATTGGTCAATCCGATGGAATCCACATCAAAAACGGCGGTAGCGTCAGGATAAGTCCCCATTTTCGGGGGGTCGCCGGTGACCAGCAGCAAATTCTTAATACCTGTGCTGTAGGCTCCCAGCAGATCACCGACCATCCCCAGAAGGTTCCGGTCGCGGCAGGCATAATGCTGAATGGCTTCTATCCCTACTTGCTGCTGAAGGATAAACGAAAGGTAGCTGGCGCTCATTCGCGACATCGCCCTCGGACCGTCCGGAATATTGACGGAATCAATACCGGCCTCTTTCATTGCCTGAGCTTGGTGGATGGCTTTTTCGATATCAACGCCGCGCGGAGGGACGATTTCAACAGTGGTGACAAATTCTTCATCCACGATTTTCCGGGCCAGTTCCGAGCGCTCACGTGTGGGGATGGCCGGCTTGTCCGGAGATTTCTCTTGGACTTCAACTTTTCGGCGTAACTGCCGCCGCGGCTGCACCGACTGGATCGCTTTGCGCATCTCTCGTGTGAAATCAGGATTGGTCCCGCAGCAGCTTCCGATGATTCTAACCCCGGACTGGGCAAACCGTTTAGCATATTCCGCAAAATATTCCGCGGATGCCAGGTAAATATTCCGGCCTTCGACATTTTGTGGGATACCGGCATTCGGCATGACACTGACCGGGATATCAACGGCCGCCATCATTTTTTCTACAGCGTCCAGCATGACTTTCGGCCCAACGCTGCAGTTGATACCGACGATATCGGCCCCAAAATCTTTCATTTTAACAGCCAGTCTTTCCGGGGGCGTGCCGAATAATGAGTTTCCGTCATCTCCAATGGTCATATGAGCCATAATAGGGATATCGAATTTTTCCTTAATTCCGATAATAGCCTGCTGGACAAGATGCAAATCGGAAAATGTCTCCAGCGATAAGATATCCACATCACCATCAAGGAGCGGTTTAGCCTGTTCCTGATAAATATTCCGGGCGTCCTCTTCTGAAAGGATGCCCCAAGGTTCCAGCCGCTCCCCCAGGGGGCCGATGGAGCCGGCTACATACACGTCTTTTCCGGCTTCTTCCCGAGCGATTTCCGCGCCTTGATAATTGATGGCCCGGAGTTCTTTCTCCAGACCGTGCTTTTGGAGTTTTACCCGGTTGGCCCCAAAGGTGTTGGTCTCGATCACATCCGCACCGGCATCCAGATAGGCTTTATGAATTTCCCGGACCAGTTTTGGATTGGTAAGGTTCAAATGATCGTAGCAGGTATTGATAAACACACCATGGGCGTAAATTTCCGTCCCCATAGCGCCGTCTACCAGTACGATATTGTCGGCGGCAAATTCTAAAAATGGCTTTCGCATGATCTTCCTCCTCAGAAGTGATTTTCTGGATTCAAACCGCAGATGGTTGGCAACACGGGATGTCCAGCCGGACCTATTGTTTCCATTATAATAACAAAAATAATTCAAATTAAACAGGTGACAATGGAGAGGATTTCAGTTATACTAAATTAACCGGATTTGTATCCGGAGCCCCAAATTAACCTGTAAGATCAGGGAATCCCCCTAATTTGAAAAAGAGGTCGTGATAGAGATGAATACAGACATACAAAAAATGAGAAATATTGGAATCAGTGCTCATATTGATTCGGGGAAAACCACTCTGACGGAAAGGATTTTGTTTTATACTAAGAAGATACATAAAATCCATGAAGTCAAGGGAAAGGACGGAATCGGAGCCACAATGGATTCCATGGAGTTGGAAAGAGAGCGCGGAATCACTATTGCATCTGCCTCCACCAATGTGAAATGGAAAAATCATTCCGTTAATATTATTGACACGCCTGGGCATGTGGACTTTACCATTGAAGTGGAACGGTCGCTGCGGGTTCTTGACGGCGCCATCCTTATTTTATGTTCCGTGGGCGGGGTGCAGTCACAATCCATAACAGTAGACCGTCAGCTTAAAAGATATAATATTCCTCGCATTGCGTTTATCAATAAATTGGACCGGGTGGGAGCGGACCCCTATAAAGTGACCCTGCAGCTTCGCGATAAATTAATGCATAATGCGGTTCTAATGCAGATTCCCATTGGCTTGGAAGATAAGCATGAAGGCGTTGTGGATCTAATTTCCATGCGTGCGATCTATTTTGACGAGCCGGAGGGATCTATTGTGCGCACCGGAGACATTCCGGATGCTTTAGAAGAAGAGGCCCGGAAACAGAGAGACATAATGCTGGATGAAGTTTCCATGTTTTCAGATGAGTTAATGGAGGCGGTATTAGAAGACCGGGCCGATGAAAAGATGATAAGGGATGCGGTCAGGAAAGGAACACTTGAACGGAAATTGACTCCAGTTTTCATGGGTTCAGCCTACAAAAATAAAGGTGTTCAGCTGCTGATGGATGCAGTGGTTGATTATCTGCCGAATCCGACTGAAGTGGAAAATTATGCTTTGGACATGGACAAAGAAGAAGAAAAAGTTAAGCTGGATTCTTCTCCGGAAAAGCCCGCCGTGGCCCTCGCTTTTAAGCTGGAAGACGGACCTTACGGGCAGCTCACGTATATTAGGATTTACCAGGGGACAATTAAAAAGGCCGGAGAACTCTATAACACGCGGGGAAAAAATGATTTTAAAGCGGGGCGCCTCATCCGTATGCATGCCGAACGGATGGAAGATATCGATGAGGCATATGCCGGAGATATTGTGGCGCTTTTCGGGATTGATTGTGTTTCCGGAGATACATTTGTGTCACCCGGGCTGAATTACACTTTAAGTTCGATGCATGTTCCGGATCCGGTGATATCCTTAGCGGTGAAACCTGTTGATAACAAATCTTCCGATAATATGGCTAAAGCACTGAATCGCTTTGCCAAAGAAGATCCGACTTTCCGCAATCATGTGGATCCGGAGTCTCATCAAACAATCATCCAAGGTATGGGCGAGTTGCACCTTGATGTTTATCTGGAACGGATGCGCCGGGAATACCGGGCTGAAGTTGAAACCGGACAGCCGCAAGTCGCTTACCGTGAGGCGATCACCCGCAGAGCTGAATTTGATTACACCCATAAGAAGCAAACCGGAGGCGCTGGTCAATTCGGCCGGGTTATCGGGTATATTGAGCCTCTGGAAGAAGGGAAGTATGAATTTATCAACGAAGTTAAGGGAGGCAATATTCCCAAGGATTACATTCCGGCCTGCGATGCCGGTTTTCAAGGCTTCATGGAAAAGGGGCCTCTGATCGGATTCCCCATCACCGGCATACGGGTGGTCCTGGCGGATGGCAAATCCCACCCGGTGGATTCCTCGGAAGTCGCCTTTCGGATCGCAGCCCGGGACGCGCTTCGGCGAGTTTACCATAAGGCATCACCTCAGATTTTGGAACCGATAATGAAACTGTCAGTGGAGGGCCCCTCGGAATTTGCCGGAAATATTTTTTCCAGCATCAACCAGCGGCGCGGAATCATAATCAGCACTGTGGAAGATGGAACTTTTGTCCGGGTGGATGCGGAAGTGCCCTTGAGCGAAATGTTCGGATATTCAACAGTAATCAGGTCATTGACGCAAGGTAAAGCTGAGTTCTCAATGGAATTCCATAAATACGGAAAAGTTCCCGAGAATATTGCGGGTGCTCTAAAAACAGAGCATACGGAAAAAGCCCAAAAAGCCGTGACTTTATAAGAGAGCAAAAAGAGGAGAAATAATTCCATGATAAAAACAGAACTGATCAAGCGCAGTCCCCTTCGCATTCTTGAAAAATCCATTCACGGCGGGCTGGGCCCGGGGAATATTGGAGTCTTGGCTTCCCGGAAAGGAATCGGAAAAACGGCCTGCCTGGTCCATATCGCCATTGATAAGCTGTTTCAGGATAAACCGGTGATTCATGTGTCCTTTTCCAGCCGGGTCGATCACATCATTCAATGGTATGAGGACATATTCCGGGAAATCGCAACCCGGCAAAATCTGGAATCCGCGGGTGGCCTGCATGAAGAAATCGTCAGAAACCGGGTTATCATGAATTTCAGTCAAACCGGGACCAGCACGGAACAGATACTCAACAGTCTGAAAGCTTTGATTAAATATGGAAGGTTTGCAGCGGAAGCAGTCATTGTGGATGGATTTGATTTTTCCAGGGGACCTGAAGCGGATCTGAAGCTGTTTCAGGACTTTGCCGAAAAGATGAATCTGGAAGTGTGGTTCAGTGCTTCTCTGAAAAAAGAAGACCGCCTATTCAATGAAGCAGGTGTCCCGTATGAGCTCCAGAACCTGATGGATCGAATTCAAGTGCTGATTACCCTCTGCTACCAAAATGACCACGTGCAGCTTAAGCTGGTTAAAAACCATGATCATTCACAGCCGGAAGATCTTCAGCTCAGCTTGGACCCCGCCACTCTCTTGATCGCCCAAATGAAGTAATAAGCCAAGCGATTCTGGCAGATTGAGTTCCTTCGGCCGCTAACCCGGCCTCAGGATGACCCGAACGGGGCGTTTTATGAAATAGCCAGAATCAGGTGCGGTTGCGCAGGATCAGCAGCCGCAGAAGCTGCATGATGGCCATGGCCGTTGAGGCAACATAAGTTAAAGCGGCTGCGCTCAGCACTTTCCGGGCACCCTGTAATTCCTTCTTATCCAGAAAATTGCCGGTTTTCAGTAAATGCAATGCCCGCCTGGAGGCATTGAATTCCACCGGA
>CAYRTV010000093.1:0-1264 GCA_964427225.1 uncultured Eubacteriales bacterium | reverse complement strand
GAAGGGTCAACATACTAAACAAGACAGCTCCGGCGAATAGAAGGATTCCGATATCCATCAGCAGAGACGGCCCATTGGTACTGAAAATGAAACCGACGAAAAAAAGCGGAAAGGCCAAGGTGGAACCGAAGCTGGCGACCGGATAAATAAAATTCCGCAGGTGAAGAGGCACATATCCGGCATGATGCTGAAGAGCATGTCCGGCTTCGTGGGCGGCGACTCCAAGTGCCGCTAAGGATTTGCTTCCATAGACTCCCTCGGAAAGACGCAATGTCTTTTTCCGGGGGTCATAGTGGTCGGCCAGCCGTCCGGATACCCGCTCTATGTGTACTACACCTGCTCCGCGAGTGTCAAGAATCTGACGGGCAGCTTCCGCTCCCGTGATTCCCGACCGGGCGGTTTTTTTGCTGTACGCATCAAAGGTGCTTTTCACTTTATGCTGGGCATAGAGGGCCAGCAGCAAAGGCGGTATTATTAATAATATTGTGTAATCCCAAAAAAACATTTTTTCTCCTTCTACCCCATAAATGATAGCAGTTTTCCTGTTTCCGGTAAAGATATGACGGCGGCTTCCGACTTTTATCCCCGTGGCCATTCTGCCATAATAATAAAGCCCCATGCGATTTTTTGAGATGCTTCTCAGCGGGAGAAGAAAACAGGTCCTAAACTGTGGATGATTTCTTGACTTGCATGGCTGGAGGCAAACATGAAGGGAGGCCTATATGAAAAAAGCCGTTTGGAACGGAAAAGTTATTGCGGAAAGTGATGCCGTGATCGAACTGGAGGGTAATCTTTATTTTCCGCCGGAATCGCTGAAAAAAGAATATCTCCAGAACAGTGAAACCACCTCAACTTGTCCGTGGAAAGGCGAAGCCCACTATTATCATATCGAAGCCGGGGGAGAGTCAAACCGGGATGCCGCCTGGTATTATCCCCAGCCCAAAGAAGCTGCCCGCCAAATAAAAGGCTATGTTGCCTTTTGGAAAGGAGTTGAGGTGATTGAAGACTAATTCATTTCGATCGACAGTATCATTTTTGATACTTTACGTCACCGCCCACAATTGTATAAAGAACTTCGGTTTTCGGAATATCTTCAGCCGGAATTGTCATGATATTCTGAGATAGAACAGTGATATCAGCATATTTTCCCTCGCTGAGGGATCCCAGTATATCTTCCTGAAACGCGGCATAAGCGCCGTTCATGGTGTAAGACCGCAGGGCTTCTTCCCGGCTCATCGCCTGGTCCGGAAAGAATGGTTCCCCT
>CAYRTV010000092.1:0-8678 GCA_964427225.1 uncultured Eubacteriales bacterium | reverse complement strand
GATACCTGGGGGTTATTCTCCTGATAAACTCAGGATCCACCAGGAGGCGCTTGATTTCGTCAAAGCGTTTATGGAGAGCGGAAAACCGGTTTTTTCTATATGTCATGCACCCCAGCTGCTTATCACCGCCCAAGTGGTGAAGGGACGCAAGCTCACCGGATGGAAATCCATTATTCAAGATATTAAAAATGCCGGAGCTGAGTTTGTGGACCGGGAAGTCGTGGTTGACGGCAACTTGGTGTCCAGCCGGAATCCGGGAGATATCCCGGCCTTTGTGAGAGAAGCTTTAAAAAAATTGAAATAAAAGGAGAATAATATGGCTGATTTTGGAGGATTGTATCAAAGTGCGGATTGGAAGACGGAAAAACATGTTCCTGCCATTGAAACCGCTGAATCCGTTACCAAAGGAGAAGTATTCGAAATTAAAGTGAGTGTCGGGAAAGAAGTTGATCACCCCAATAAAACGGAACATCATATCCGCTGGATTGCGGTTTATTTTAAACCGGAAGGGGAAAAGTTTCCTTATCAAGTTGGTAAGGTGGAATTCACTGCTCATGGAGAATCCACGCAAGGGCCGGATACCAGCACGGTCTATACCCATCATTCTGCAGTATTCAACTTGAAAACCGAGAAATCCGGAACCATTTTTGCGGCCAGCTACTGCAATATTCACGGTCTCTGGAAAAATGCCCAAGATATTACGGTTGAATAATTAACCTTATTTCCAGGCCGCTAATGCGGCCTGGGGATGACATATAAGTGGATCTGAGATTTTTATGAATATGAATGAATGTGACATTCAGTTATTTCAAGTGTATAACCAGTCCTGAACATTCTGTTTGTTCCAATGCAAGGCAATCCGTTCCGCTGCATCCAGGGCGGATTGGATTTCATTTTCTCCATGGGCGGTGGAAACCGCTCCCAATCCATGAAAGGTATTGAATCCTTCAAGCATCATGGCCAGTTTGAAGGCATTTTCTCTTAAATCAGAATCGCTTATTTCAGGATCCCAAACCTGTTCCGGAGAGCTGATTTTTTCAACCGGGCGGCGTAAAAATTGGACTCCCGTTAAAGAACTATTGGGTGTGATGCTGTTTCCGTAGCCGGTGCATTTCACATAAAACCCATAAGACGAAAAAATATCTTCGATATTTTTTCTGATCCGCTCTCCCATTTCACCAATGCGGGGATATATATCGGCCTCATGATCAATTAGATATTGAATATAGGCGGCACCGGCCAGCATAGAAGCCGGATGACCTGAAAAAGTTCCGCCCTCAAACTTCACCCGGATTTCCTTCTTGGCCTCAGTGCTGCATAAGGATAAAAGCTCGTCGGTTCCGGCTACTGCACTGACCGGCATTCCGCCTCCTATTGTTTTTCCCAATACAGTCAGGTCCGGATCAATGCCGTACAGAGTCTGGACAGGGCCGGCATGGAATCTAAATCCGGATACCACTTCATCAAAAATCAAAATGGAACCGAATTTTTTCGTCAGCTCTCTGGCTTTATACAGGTATTCCCGGGAAGAAAAGATGAACCCGCCGGCACCGATAAACGGTTCGATAATAAAGCAGGCGATTTGATGCCCGTAGGTATTGAATACATTTTCCAGATCATCTATATCATTAAACCGGGTGACTAGAATCATCTCATCAGTGGAGGAGGGAAGACCGGACGATTCCAATTGGGTCAATCCCTTTTTATACGCTGAGACTCCTTTTAAGGCATAAGGATGGGCTCCGTGCCATCCGCCTCCGGTTTTCATGACTTTTTCCCTCCGGGTGCAGGCTCTCGCCAGCATGATGGCATACATTGAAGCCAAGGTTCCGCTGGTGGTGAAACGGATTTTATCCGCGTTGATTCGGCTCAGGATCAATTCCGCCAGTTGCCTTTGATAACGTTCAGGGAATCCGGTTTCCAATCCTTGGCCTTTTTCAAAAAGCTCTTTCAATATGCCAGCAACGACTGGAGGATTATGGCCCAGAACATTGGCGAAGTGACCTTGCCAAAAATCGATATAGATGTTTCCATCCGCATCCCAAACCTTCGATCCTCGGCATTTTTCGGCATAAACCGGATGAGGAGAGAACAGCCTTAAGGTATGACTGCCTCCCCGGATTTGATTTTGGGATGCTGTTTTGAAAATAATTCCGGATTTGCGGTTTTTTTGAGAATAGCGCTGAACCAAGTCCTGCATAAATTCATCACGGTTCATTCCCATCTCCCTTATTCAGAAGCTGTGTGACAATTGTTTTATAATGCGAAACGGCATCCTGCAGCTCCTTTTTACTTATTTTCTCTTGTTCGGTATGTGCATCTTCTCCGGCTCCCGGACCGAATAAAAGAGCTTGTCCGAACGGTTTTAAATAAGGAATATCTGTTCCATAGGGCAGGACAGTTTGTTCAAAGGCAGGTAGAGTAAACAGGGATTGCGGCTCGGCGCGGTTTAAAATTTTCATTTGCATATTCTGAGGCAGATTTGTCTGAATGTCTTTTGTTATGCGGCTGGTGGGCATTTGGGTACGGAAAGTGACAATACACTCGGCGTATTCGGGAATGACATTGGGAGCTGTGCCGCCTTTGATCCGGGCTATATTCATGGATCCGCCGTTTACCTGTGCGGCTTGGATCGATTTTAAGGTTTTAATGCAGTTGACAGCGTCGAGAATCCGCTCGACAGCAGAATCACCTAATTGAGGAAAGGCGGAGTGCGCAGCTTTGCCTCTTGCAGCAAGCTGTACGGCCAGGTAACCAAAATGGCTTTTTCCCATCCGGTTTTGTGTCGGCTCGCCAACAATAATATACTTGGAAGACCTGCCGCTGGCAGCGGCGGTTTTCGCACCAATGCTGTCGGCTTCTTCACCCACCACCAAAAGCAGGCCGAAACCGGAAACGCCTTCGCTTTTCAACTCCAGGGCGGCCTGAATCATCGCAGCCATAATGCCTTTCGCATCACAAGCTCCTCTCCCATAGAGATAATTTTGATCTTCTGCCGGCGGGATAAATGGAGAGACCGTATCCAAATGGGTACACAATAACACTTCTTTTTTCGCGGCGGGCAAAACCCATACGTTATCCCGGTTTTCATTGATTTTTTGCAGTTCCAACGTGAGTCCATGGTACTGAAAAAAGGCCGCAAGAAAATCTGCGATTTCTTTTTCCCGGCCGGAAGGGGAAGGAATGGAAAGCAGTTTTTTTGTGAATCGAAATAAATTCATTTTATCATCACAATCGCCGCAGCTCTTTGAGAAGGGATATTTTTTCTTTCTGGGGTAAGTCTTTGACATCCCTGATTTTGCGTGCCGGAACTCCGGCAACAATATAATGTGCCGGCACATCTTCCAGAACCACAGCTCCGGCGGCCACAACACTGCCCTTACCGACAGTAACGCCTTCAAGAACCGCGGAATTAGCGCCGATTAGGACATTATCCTCCACTTTGACTGGATTTTTACTGGGAGGCTCCAGGACGCCCGCCAAAACAGCTCCCGCACCCACGTGGCAGTCCTTTCCCACCATGGCGCGGGCGCCGATAACCGCATTCATATCCACCATGGTTCTGTCTCCCACTTCCGCACCGATATTGATAACGGCTCCCATCATGATGATGCAGTCTTCCCCGATTTTTGAGCCGTCCCGAATGATTGCCCCTGGTTCAATCCGGGCTTTCACCCGGGTTAAATCGAGCAGGGGAAGAGCAGAGAACCGGGCTTGGATTTCCCGGTGGCTATACTGAATTTTTCTTTGATTTATCTCCATCCATTTTTCGATGGACGGATAATCTCCGATCAGAATCCAGAACGATCCGCCGCCGAACGCTTTAAAGTCCTGTCCGGAAAAATCAGTGCTGCTGAAATGTCCTTGTATATAGACTTTGGCGGGAGTGGTTTTTTTGCTGGTTGATATCAATTCGGCAATTTTTTTATAATCCATTTGTTTCCTCAATGCCCTGGTTGCTGGATTGGGTCTGAATGATTTCCCCGTCCAGCTGATATTCCTCCAGGTGGTCCTGCATGATGAGAGTGACCTTATTTTTCAGTTCATCGGGACAGACGGAGAACACGGTTGAGCCGCCTCCGCTGATATTGCAGCCCAGGGCTCCAGCCCGAATCACCTTTTTTTTCAACTGAAAATAGCCGGCTATATCCTTCGCCCGGACCGGTTCCGATATATGGTCAGTGGTCACCGCCTTTCCCAGGGCTTCGAGATCGCCTGTCATGACAGCATGGACCACGGCGGCTCCGCCGGACATTTGACTGGTTAATGTACTCAATGGGTAATCAAGAGGGATATTTCCGCGGGTGGTCAGGTGCTTTTTCTTCATTGTGCAAAGAACCAGAGGAATAGGCGGAGCCTCGATTTTCACGATATCCAGAGGGGAGTAACTCTTGATTAAAACAAACCCTCCCAGCAGGCACCCGGCTGCATTGTCGGCATGGGCGGTGCTCCCGGAGGCGATTTCACCCTGCCGGGCGAGGTCAATCAATTCGGCTGCCGGAAGCCTATCTCCGAATATTTGATTGAGGCCGCAAACCGCCGCCGCAGCAGAGGCACCTGATGTTCCCAAACCGGCCCGTGACTTAATACGTTTGTGAATCTCAATATCAAATCCATTCCGGCGGTCAAAGTTTTTAAGGTAGTGAAAGGCCGCCAATCCGGCAGAATTTTTCAGAGGGTTCAGAGGCAGGTCCTCTTCGGAACCGAAAATTTTGATGGATAATTTGCCGGATGGATTGGATTGCATCTTGATAATGTCATAAGGATGATTCAAAGCCAGGGCGAAAATATCAAATCCGGGCCCGAAATTAGCAATAGTGTCCGGAGCTTTTAATGTGATACCTTTCAAATCAATCCTTTTTCTTTCAGTTTTTGATGCAGTGCTTCTCTTTTTGGTTCACTCAGACGGGTGGATGGGGAACGCAGCCCTCCTCCCGGAAGATTCATAAGCCGAAGGGCCTCTTTGGACGCCATGGGATTGGTTTCCATCCGTAACGCTTCAAAGAGCTCATAATAAGATTGATGGATTTCCCGGGCTTTTTTGAAATTCTTTTTCAAACAAAAAGAGGTCAAATCCCGCATAATTTCAGGGATAATATTGCCTGCCACGGTGAAAACACCGCTTCCTCCGAAGGACATCAGGGGAAAAGCTGTGGTGTCTTTTCCGGTGAATACGCTGAATTCTTGTCCGGAAGTGACATGAAGAATCTTGGCAAGATGGTCCATCAATTTGTTCCCGTCTTTGGTTCCGATGATATTGCTATGCCGGGCAAGCCGGGAGTAGGTCTCGGGCTCGACATTGATTCCTACCCGTGCCGGGGCATTGTGGATAAGGATCGGCAGCGGAGAAAAGTCGGCCAGGCGTTCGTAGAAATCTAATACACCCTGGGGCAGAGGTTTAACCAAAAACGGAGCAAAGACAACAGCATAATCGCAGCCCAAGTCTGCGAACATCTGGATACGGCTTTGGCACTGCTCCAAGTTATTTGAACAGGTGTCCGGGGCGATTTTGCAGCGCCCCCCTGCTTCTTCAACAAGGATTTCAACAACCTTCCGAATTTCGGCTTCGGTTAAAGCGGGGCTCTCTCCGGTGACACCCAGGGGTGCGATTCCGTCTATCCCGCTTTCAACCTGGCGTTTAACCAGTCTGCGCAGGCCGGGTTCATCCAGTTTCAGATTTTCATCAAACGGAGTTATTAAAAGAGTAAATGCACCTTGCAGCATTATCGGCCTCCTTAAGGGGCGGAAATAGTGAATTTTTGATCTTAATTGAGTTTTATAGCACAGGTTACAGGGATGAGTCAAAAGATTTGATTTTGCAAAAAACAGCAAATATTGTAAAAATATGAGTGAAAGGTAAAGGTATGATGGCTGAAAACAATATTCTCTTTTCCGATTCGGGAACTCCGGCTGAAAGCGGCCTTCCTGCTGTCAGATTTACCCAGAGCATGAGGCTGTCTCTGCTGGTCCATATTTCTTTGATATTTGTTCTATTTATAACTCAAACGACATCCCCCCAAGGAGAACTGAATTTAAGCGAAGATTTGGATGCCTTTATGCAGGCATATCAGGAAGTCAGCTCAGAACTGGACATGAATTCCGTCTTTGAAAATATGGAGGAGGCATTTAAAAAGCTGGGGGGAGAGGGCTTGATTGGAATGAAACTCAATCGGGAAGAAAAGGTGAATTTTTATAAACAGCTTTTCCGGATCATCGCGAAGGGAGAATATCCGGATGGGGGCTCGGTGGAATCGGTCCTGAAATCGCTGCGGGCGGAGGGCGTTGAGCTTGAGAGCGGAGATAAAGTCTTTCCCGGCTCGCCTTCCGCTGAAAGCGGGGGACTGCAGTTTGAGACCTTGCCTAAAGCGGAGCAGGAAACCCTGCAGCGGCTGAAACGGTGGGAGGAGATGGAACGCAACAATGTGACGATTCAGGGCGGCAAAGTCATTATTGAATCGGAAAACGGATTGAAGTACATTCCAACCGATTATTATTTTCGTGAATCTCCCTATGAGGCCATCCTCGCGCAAGGCCCCGGGCTGTTTTATATTTTAAGCGGTTTCCCCCTGATAAAGCTGGATGAAGAATCCCCACCGGATAAGGAGGATATTGATCATAGTTTGATCCGGCCCAACCCCTTTCAGGATATTAAATATGTGCTGATCAAGGATACGGTGCCTTCGCATCTTCATCCCCAAAGATCACAGTCGATTGCAGCCGGGGAAGAAGAAATATTGGACCTGGATTCACAGCGGATACAGGACATTTTGGACGGATTGATGACATTCAATGAAGCCCGCCAGCTGGATTATTTTGTGAATAAATATTTGCAGCAGTATGACCCGGATGAAGGCATGCTTCCACAACTTACCCATGAATTCATTCACAACAACCTGGCCAATTTGGTTATTGTTTTTCATCCTATAGCAGGCGCCTACGGTTTTATTGAACAGATCTATTTTAATCGTCCTTTGGATGAAATATTTCATGGCTATTATTTGTCTCACCCTGATTCCCAGACCGCCGTGGAATTCTTGTTCACTCTGGCGTCCCATATTAATTTTGAGAAAAGAGCCATTCAATATCTCTTTGATGCTTATCCTGAGGCAAGGCGGGTAGCCGGGCAAACGTATTACAAGACCGATGTTTATAACAAAAGAGTCAAAGCCTATGTTATTAAGGAAATATATGAAGAGCTCCGGGCTGATCTCGGGAAAAAAGGGTATCAATCCCTTGATGATATCTTGTTTGAATACAGTTTTCAGGAAAGATTGATCTATGAAACCATTATCGCCAAAGGCGGCCGGGAAGAAATGCGGGGTCTCTATGCATTAGGAGCCCTTTATTGGGAAGATGAAATATTCCATTCAGCCCTGGAGGCCTGGAGAAAAATTGAGCCGGCGTATGATGATCCGGTTTTCGAAAAAATCAGACGCGCAATGGTGTATTCGGATGATTTGGCTGATCTTATTCCCCGAATTAACCGTATTTTTGCGTATGAAGCGAGTGAGGGGAATAAAGAATTGATAGAAAGATTGATTAAGTACAGGCGCTGGGCGAAGCGCATGGCGGATGAAGGGGATTTACTCTGAACCAGCCGGTCCGACTGTGAGGGAAACACGGCTGCCGGGATCTAACACGTTCTTAAGGAACTGATTGAACTCATCCCGTGAAATAGCATCCAATTTGTCCGGCAGAGAATGAAAAAAGGAATAACCTAATCCAGTTAGCTCGAAATACGATACAGTCTGTACCCGCTGTTGTTTGGTTTCATTATCTCTGAGAAAAGAGGCTTGGGCAAAATTCCGGGCGCTGTCCCATTCCTCCGGACTGATTTCCCCTGCATAAACTTGATCCATAACGGCCTTTAGTTCCTTAAAGGCCGTCTCTTTCTTTTCGGTTTCGGTTTCCAGATAAACTTCGAGCACGCCCCCTTCGCGAAAATAATCGACACGGGCGTTAACGTGATATGCAAGTTCTTTTTCTTCCCGCAGAGGCCAAAGTTTGGAACCGACTCCCTTTCCCAATATATTCTCCAGCATATGTGCGCAGGCATAATTATGGGTATTCAAGGGCGGAATCCGGTATGCCAACCCAACTAAAGTCTGCTGCGTGTCCCGTTCGATTGTTTCTGTCCGTTTTTGAATTTCAGGAAGAATAAAATCCGGGCGGGAAGCAGGTTCTCCGTCGGGGAATTTTTTGAAATAGTCATTCAATAAGGCCGTGACTGCGTTCTTGCTTAAATTAGAGCAAACCACAGCCGTCATGTTGCTGGGACGGAAGTACTGATCAAAAAACTGCTTGATCACTTTTTTCTTGATGGATTTCAGGGATTCTTTGCTCCCGTAAATAGACCGGGCGTATCTTGTGCCCGGAAACAGCAAATCAACAGCGGTTTGGCGGGCAATCATTTCCGAATCATCTTGAATGCTTTGGAGCTGGCGTTCCATTTGCTCTTTATTATTGCTGATTCTAATTCCGGAAATAAGCGGGTCCTGCATGATTTCAGCGACCACTTTTAAAGAGTCCTCCAAGTTTTCCGAGAGACAAGCCACTGAAACCATTGTATAATCCGGGTAGCTTGTCATAAACAACTGCGTGGCCAAGTCCATGATGATTTGTGTTTTTGTTCTGTCCGGAAGAACCAGGGTCAAGCGGGTTGCGAGGTAAGCCAGGCC
>CAYRTV010000091.1:0-8686 GCA_964427225.1 uncultured Eubacteriales bacterium | reverse complement strand
TCCGGCAGGCGTCCCGGCGTGTAGGCGGCGCCGATATCATTTAGATCCTGGAACAGGACGTCAAGGACATCGAGCAGAAACTGAATGATATCGGCGCCCCCTACACGCCGGGACGCCTGCCGGATTGGAAGTGACATTTATGAGTCATTAGGCGAAGCACTCTAAGATCCCCACGGCCGCTAACGCGGCCTGGGGATGACATTTGCTGCTCTTGCGGGCTTCAGAATGACAGAGGCCTGTCATTTTGCGGCGTGAAGCAGAATGTCATCCTGAGGAGCAAAGCGCACGGCCCTTAGATTTCTATACCGGCTGCCCCGCTATTCTGAAGATCTGGATTTTTCTTTGAGCTTGAAAGATGATTCTGAAGAATTCAATAAAACCGTCGCCAAAATCCTGCCATGGTTTGAAGCCGAGGCCTATGCTATTGATATGAAAGTCAAGACGAAAAAAGCCGTCAAATCCGCACGCATCCGGTTTCCAGGGCTTCTCTATGAACTGGATTTGTCTCCGAGACAGGGGCAGGTTTTATCCATTAGAATCGAACTGGACAGCCGCCCGCCGGGTGGAGGCGCCGCTTAAGGATTTGAAGAGACGTCCGGTCTATATCAGCCGCGAAGCTTATCCTCATTTTTGTTGACCGAGCATGTTTTTTCTGTATATGATAGACGGTGAAGGAGGTCTGATGAACACGAAAAAAATTATTTTGGTTACGGTTCTGGCATTATGTGTCATCATAGCCGTTTATGCGCAAAAAAAACCCGTCCGTCCCAAGGTCGAAAAAAAGATCGTTGTCGTTAAGGGGGATAAGGCCTGGACCAACACCGGTCTGAGGATCGGAAGCAAGGACAGGGTTACCATCACCGCAACGGGACAAGTCTGTTTCAGCGACCAGCTCCAGGGGGCCTGTGTCGATCCGGACGGCTGGCCCGGCAACTATGAAGAGGACTGGCCGGATGATTACGGTTACTGTTTTGATCCTTTACCCAATGTCAATCATGCCGCTCTTGTCGCCAATATCGGCAATGACAACTTTTTTGTGGGAAAAACAAAAGCCTTCACGGATAAAGAAGGGTTTCTCTACCTCGGCATTAATGATTGTTCATTCACTGGGGAGTGCTCCAATTCAGGGGAATTTTCCGCCGTCATAAAAATAGAACGCCGACCCAAAAAATAGTCAAAACGGGCAATTATTGGTACCGGTATGCCGCTTCCCATTTTACCCTGCAGACTCGCTTCAACCTGCTCCCGGATGGCCCGTTTTTCCGTTGTCGAGAAAGCAGGCCTGTTGTAGGGGCGGTCAATCACACGGGCTGTCTTTCCGCTGGAGTCATACACATCAATCCGGTACTCGCTGCTGTAGCAATGATAAAGCCGGCCGGTTTCCGGGTCCCCGGCAAAAACCGAAGAGGGTGAACGGGGGATGGCAATGCCGAACGTTTTTCCGTCTATCGTCATATTCTGGCTCTCCGGAGGGCTGAATTCACCGTCGGTGCGGACTTTTTGACCGGTAAAATCCAGCTCTAAGACAGCAAATCCATACCCGGTTCCTCTTTTATCAGGGATATATTCCTGGGTTAAATAGGAATTTTCTTTGATAAGGAAAAGGCCGCCGTATTTTTGCGGCCAGCGGAATTCATCGAGGAAAGTCCCGTCCGTATCAAAAAAACTGGTGCGGAAAAGCCCGGAATCCAGCACCAGCAGCCGGCCGTCCGGTGTGAATCCGGCGGAGTCGATGTACTGGAACTCGCCCGGACCGCTGCCGGAAGCGCCGATGGTTTGAACCATCCTGCCCTCCGGATCAAAGACTTTAAAGCCCAGCTCCTGAACGTCGGCGATATACATAAAGCCGCGGCCGTCCACCAGGAAAAAACCCGGCCGTGAATAGAGCAGATTTCCACCGGAATCCTCCGGTTCGATCCGCAGTTCTTCAGTAAAAACCACCGTTTTATCAGGATGAAGCGGAACCGCTGGATTGTGAACATAAGTCACACCGCCTCTTTCTTCTATCACCACTTCATTCGCTGCTTTGGTACCGGAGCTGCAGTTGGGGAACAAGATGACCGCACTGGAGAAGAGAATCCATAGCCCATGTTTCATTATTTTAGGCATTTTGGTTTTCACGTGAACGAGGTTTAATTGTTTTCAATTCGCTTTCTTCTGATTTATTAGCCCAGTACATGTCCCACCGCAATTGCATATTCATCCAAAAATCTTCCGATGTGCCAAAGTATTTCGCCAATCGCAAAGCCGTGCTGGGCGTTATTCCTCTTTTCCCATTTATAATTTCATTTATCCTTTGGTAAGGAACGTGAATGGCAGTCGCTAAATCTCTCTGCGTCAAGGAAAAAGGAACAAGGAATTCTTCCAACAACATTTCTCCGGGATGAGTTGGTTCTCTATATTTAGGTATTCTCACCATAATTTCCTCCATTAATGATGATAATCGACTATTTCAACTTTGTCGGCATAGCCATTCTTCCAAGTGAAACAAATCCGAAATTGGTCATTGATTCTTATGCTGTATTGACCAATCCGGTTGCCAGATAAAGATTCTAATCTGTTACCTGGAGGTACGTTCAAATCTTCTAAGGTAATAGCTGAGTCGATTTGCTCAAGTTTTCTTACGGCAATGTTCCAAATTGACACCGGACATAATTTTCGGGAATTCTTACTGTTTTTCCCGTCAAAGATATCCTCCGTTGCCTGATTCAGAAACGACCGTATCATGGTATCACGGTATCACATATATTATGCTATGTCAAAAAAACACAAAATCCTTGTCATCCCTTGACAAACATCCCCTCATGTACTACGATGTGATACGAGGTGGTTAAGCATGGACCGGCCATTAACAATCCGCATTCCAGAGGATATGAGGAAACGCCTGCAGTATATATCCAAAAAAGACAATACGCCTGTCAGCGATATCGTCCGTGAATCTATCCGGAAATATATTTCCCTGCATAAATTCAAGGAACTGCGGGCAAAAGTGCTTCCTTTTGCCGAAGCCCAGGGCCTGCTGACAGACGAAGAGATTTTCAAGAAGCTTAAATGAGATTGGTCCTTGATTCCAATGTCATCATTGCCGCCTTCGCCGCCCGCGGTCTCTGCGAAGCACTTTTTGAATACTGCATCGGCAGCCATGAGGTTTTTATCAGCGAGCACATCTTAAAAGAAATAAAAGAAAAACTCACCGCTAAAATTCAAGTCCCCGGCAGGGTGGCTTCTGAAATCGAAGAATACCTTCGTGAAAGCACAGAAATCATTGGCCCTGTCCCAGTCAATCTTCCCCGGCTTAAAGATAAGGATGACCTGCCTGTCATCGGGACTGCAGCGGCATCTTTGTCTAAATATCTCATAACCGGCGATCAGGAACTGCTGCACGTCAAATCATTCCGCAAAACAGTAATTTTATCGCCCCGCGCCTTCTGGAAAGAAATGAAAAAGTGATACCCGGCCGGCGCATCCGGCCACAGGCTGCGGAATCAGTTCCACACGACGTCATACCTTTTGAGTGTCCGGTAGCCGGTGTCCTCATCGTTTTCAAAACTGTACATTTTCCCCCCCTTAAACAGCCGGGGGACATGCTCCAGCCACACCCGGGCGTCATACCGTCCCTCTGCGTCAAAAACATCCACAGCGGTAAGCTCAACACCGTTTTCTTCCTTGATTTCCTGGGTGATAACCCACAGATTGCCGGCCTCATCCGCCACCATATTATCGGTGACCGTTTTGACGTCCGGCATGTCCAAATTCTTGGCCATCTTCTTCAGAGCCTCATTTGAACTTTCCTCGAACCTGGAAACAAACTCCATCTTTTCTTCCGCGGTAAACGGCAGCGGCTTATAGGGCCGGTCCATGACGCGCACCAGTTTGCCTTCGGGATGATAAACTTCGATCCGGTATTCGCTGTTGAGGCAATGATAAAGGAGGAAACTTTCCGGGTCTCCCTCAAAAATGGACTGCGGGGATTGCGGCACGCCGATAGCCATTGTCATTTCCCCCATAGAAAGCAGGCTCACATTAGGATTGGTAAATTTTCCGTAGGAACGGACTTCATTCCCTTCAAAATCCAGCTCTGTTATATACAACTGCGATTGGGTGAAATTGTCTTCCTGATACACATATTCCGTAGTGACATAGGAATCCGCCTTGACCAGCAGCATGATGACAAAGCGGCGTGTCCATTTAAAATCCTTGAAGAAATTTCCGTCCCGGTCGAAAAAAGAGGTGCGGTTGGCCTGAAAGTCTGTGACAATAAGCCGTCCATCCGGTGTGAATCCGATGGAACTTATGCTTTGGAATTCACCTGGTCCGCCGCCTTTGCTGCCAAAGGTGTTGACCAGATTGCCTTCCGGATCAAACACTTTAAAAACATGATCCTGCATCTCAGCCATATAGATGTAGCCGCGGTCATCCACGGTAAAAGACCCGGGCCGGTAAAGAATCACATTGCCGTCCGCATCCTCTTGATCTAATGCCAGCTCTTCAATAAACTGCACCGTTTTTTCAGGGTTAAGAGGATCTTCGGAATTGTGCACATAGGTCACTCCGCCGATTTCCTCGGTCACAACTTGCGGTTTGGCTTCTTCCCCTGGTCCGCAAACGAAAAACAGCAGAACAACAACGCCAAATAGTATAATCCAAATCCAAAATTTCATCCGGCCCTCCGTAATAAGTGTCTGTTCTTAATACTATTCGAAAGCGCTGACGGTTGCATTTTTCATCATAGGGCCTGCCATTATCATCCTCGGCCGCGCAGCGTTCCCCTTGTCATCCTGAGGCTTGCGCCAGCAGCCACTATGTCATCCTGAGGCTTGCGCCAGCAGCCACTATGTCATCCTGAGGCCTGCGGCAGGCAGCAGGCACTATGTCATCCTGAGGCCTGCGGCAGCAGGCCGTGAGGATCTTATATTGCCTCGCCGAATCAAACGGTACCGCACCTTTGCAGTGGTGCCAGCTAAGTTTCCTGTCTACTCGCCCCGGAAATGACAGGGACGGTATGCGGGGATTAGTATGGATTGTCAACTGAGTACAAGCTGCCGGATCGCAGGAATATGAATTTTTCTTGGGGGCCCATAGGCAGGATTTGACTAATACGATAGCCATTGGCTAAGGCTTTTTCAAAAAGTTCGGCACCTAAGGAATCAAGCCGGAAGGAAAGATCGGTTTCGGCATATAGGCCTCCGGTCAAATGATACCGGGCGGCAATGAGAACAATAACGTCCGGCTTCCGTTTGATCACGTACTCTGATATGTCTTTAAGCGCTTCTTCGATCCTTTTATATCTTTTAACGCGGTGGTTGATTGACCCGATGGTTATATCCGTCAAGCCCAGTAAATCAATAGACACAAAACCGGTCTTGTAAGGAATATATCCCTGTCTGCGGATCGCCATGATTGTATCCTCAGGGTAATTTCTTTTCAAATGGGAAACCACTGGTTTAAGTTCAGTGGCTTTCATAACCAAATAAGGATAATTTTGGGGATGCAACAAAGCCTTCCCTGCCTGCAGCGCATTAGTGAGGGCGAAAATCAGCAGCAGTGCCGCCAATGAAATCTTCCGGGCCCGGGTCTTATCCCCGCTTAAGATCCGCCCCAAGGGTGTGAAAACCAAAAAAATTACAATGGGCAGGACCGGCAGAAAAAAACGCCCCATCGCCATCCAGTCGGCGGCATAGCTCATTAAGATCATCTGGATGAAACAGAATAAAACCGGAAAAAGATACATCCTCCCTCTTCTCCGGTATACCATGAATAAAATCACCAGTAGAAGCAAGTACGAACCGGACAAAAAGGCCTTGGTAAGATTGGCGAAGAGCGCCGATTCCCCGTATTCCACAAATGTGCCGGCAGGCTTGGCGTAATATGTGTTCGGCAGAATGTCCCCAAAAGTCAAAAATCGCCAAAAGAGGAAACCGGTATAAGCAGCACACGCCGCCGCCGGGGCAACGAGAATGCTGAAACGGAATGCTTTTCCTGAAGCGGCAAATTCTTTAATCACAACATAAACCGCGGCTGCAGCTAAATACAATATCCCCTCAGGCCGGGTCAAAGACACAGCCAGCAAAACCCCAAAGAGGGCGAAACGCTGCCGGCCACCGCCAGAGAAAGGCCCGCTTTCCAAATAAACAGCCAAAAGCAAAAGAAAAGCATAAAAGACGGTTTCCATTCCCGACATGGCAAAATACCCCAGGCTGACAGAAAATGCCATGGCCAGAACCGCCGGAGCGGCGGAATATTTGTCTAATCCGTAACGCTGGGCCGTAAGATACAACAGCCAGAGGATACCCAAAGAAAAAAGAAACGACAGGGCCTTCAGCCCCCAAGCTGCGGGAATGGACAATGCGGCCATGGCTGCGGCCGCCATAACCCAGAGAAAATTCGAATACCCTTCAACATCTTCGCCTGGATTAAAGACCAGTCCCTTGCCCGCTGCAAAATTTTCCGCATAGCGAATCGATATATATGTATCGTCACAAGTCCAATTAATGAATATAAGGTGTGTAATGATTAAAATAAGGACGGCGGCAACAGGGATAAGAGCTTTTTTCATACCTTATCAAGTATACTTAAGCCCGGTCGCCGTATTAAAAACCACCACCCGCTCGGAGGGAACGACCTTTCCGTCATGCAGCAGCACCTTCAATCCGGCCAAAGCGGCCGCGCTCTCGGGAGCGGCGAATATGCCTTCCAGTTCAGCCATTTGGATTTGTGCCTGCATGATGGCGTGGTCGGTTACCGCAACCGCCGCCGGGTCAAAATGATTATCGCATACAGGACACTCAAGATAAGACAGATATGTTTGTGTTAACCCCATGTGAAAATTTTAACATAAGGAACTTGCAAAATGATAATTATTTTTTTGTCATCCTGAGGCCTGTACCCCCATATCATCCCCAGGGCGGCGTCAGCCCCCGCTGTCATTCTGAGGAGCGAAGCGACGAAGATTCCCAAACGGCCCCGCCGACTGAGGCTGCAAACAATAACAATACCGCAGCCGGACCTCCGGGGTCTATTGACCGGACGTGATGAGTGAATGTATTATAAAATACAAATGGATGCCTGGGCTAATCTGCTGGAAGTATCAACAATGCTGTTGGCGGCGTTGCTTTTCGGCTTGTTGTTCGAAAAAATGAAACTCAACGCCCTGACGGGTTTTCTTCTGGCCGGGATTATCATTGGGCCGCAGGTCTTGAATATCGTCAGCAGCGGTGAACTGGTGGCAACCTTTGCGGAGCTGGGTGTTTCGCTGCTTCTCTTTGCCATTGGTCTGGAATTCAGTCTCAGGCACCTGAGAGCCTTGGGCCTGTCAACACTCCTGACGGGACTGGTGCAGATAACGGTTACGGTTTTGCTGGTTATGGCCGGGGCCAAGGTGCTCGGCTTTTCATTTCCGGTTGCCTTGACTTTGGGATTGATCGTGGCTCCCAGCAGTACCGCAGTGGCCCTGAAGGTGATGAAAGAAGACGACGCCATTGATGCTCCGCACGGGAGGATAACCCTTGGGGTATTGCTGCTTCAGGATGCCGCCATTGTACCCCTGGTATTGATCATTTCAACCCTGGGCAAGGGCGGCTCGCTGCCGGAAATGGCCCTGGGATTCGGCAGCGCCATCGGCATCACCCTGGTTTTGTTCATCGCTTTCTGGCTGATAATCCGTTTTGTCCTCCCCCTGCTGCTGGACCGTACCGCCATCTGCGGCAACCGCGATCTCTTCATCATGATCTCCGCTGTGGTTTTCCTTTTCACCGTCTGGATCACCCACTACTTTAAGATATCACCGGCTCTGGGAGCGTTTGTGGCGGGTGTGCTTCTGGCAGAGAGCGATTTCGCCGCCCAGATCCGCGCCGACGTGTCATCTCTCAGGGCTCTGTTTGTCACCTTTTTTTTCATTTCAGTGGGCATGCTGGCCAACATCCAATACGAAGCGGGCTATATCGCGGGAGTTGTTGTCTTGCTGCTGGTGCTGCTTTTTGCCAAAGCGCTTCTGATCACGGTCATTCTAATGATTATGCGTAGGCCTCTGCGGACCAGCCTGGCCGCAGCACTGAGCCTCAGCATGATCGGCGAGTTTTCATTTCTATTGCTCGAAATTGCGGGCAAGTCAAACCTTCTGCCGCCTGAAACAGCCAGCCGCTTGCTTTCAGCCACAATCCTGTCGCTGCTGATCAGCCCGTTCCTGGTCAAGTATGGGCCTGTGATCGGCAGGAAAGCGGAGAATTGGCTGATTTCCATGGGCTTGATCAAACCGGCGCCGGAGAAGGAGCTGACAATTCCCGGCCATGATCATTTCCTCGTTGTCGGCCTCGGCCCGGCCGGAAGGATGACCATCGATATGCTGCGCAATGAAGGCGCCGCTGTGCTGGCCCTGGACATAAACAGGGAGCTGGTGCGCAAAACCAGAAAAGAGGGCATCCGCGCCATGGTCGGAGACGCAAATCACCCCGAAGTGCTCAAGCATGCCCACGCTGGAGGCGCGGCCGCCATCATCATCACCATTCCCGACAAGACGACGGTGATAAACATCGTCAAGCATATACGGACGGTATTCCCGGACACGCCCGTAATAGCGCGTTCCCGCTGGAACCGGTTTAGCGGCGAAATCCGCAATGCCGGCGCTGCAAGCACCATCGAAGAAGAGACCGAGACAGGCAGAATCCTGGGCAGCGAAGCCCTGAAATAC
>CAYRTV010000090.1:0-8707 GCA_964427225.1 uncultured Eubacteriales bacterium | reverse complement strand
CCTCAAACCCTGCGCTCGGAAGGCTAAATCTTCAATATCGCGTCAGCCGGACCCGAATGCCGCTAAGCCTGCCTCTTTGTCATCATTAGGAAGCGGCAGCATACCCATCTCATCCTGAGGGCGGTGAGGTTATCTTAAATCTCAAATATGAAAAACAGATCGAAGCAGATAGCAAAAAACTGTGACCGCTGCGGTTAGAATGAACAAAACAAATTAAAGAACGCAATGAACGCGACGAACGCGAGCACAGCGAGCAAGAACCCAATTAACCCTAATAAAGCGAGCGAAGCGAGCCGACTCAACAGACCGAAAAGACGGAATAGACTTAGATAGGCCTAGACGGACTATATGGACCAAATGGTCCGCCTTTACTCCAACTCTTCGTAAAATCTCCACTGCGCCTTATAGTCCGGTGTCAGGGACCGGCCGGTCAGCTTGGCCCGCAGAAGCTCAATCGGAATGCTGTTTTCTCTGAGAACGGCATCGTGGAATTCTTTGGCGGTCATGCGGCCCGATTCAACGATCTCTTTGGACAGCGCCTGCATTTGCAGCCCGCCGGTCAAATAAGAGATCTGTGCCAGGGGGCGGCCGCCGTAGGCCCGGCCGCTTAAATGTGCCTTGACCTCGACTTCCGCCAGCACCCGTTCATGGCCGACCCGGTCGACCAGAAGGTCTATCGCTTCATCCACACTCATTTCCCCCAAATGAAAGCTCATGGAGAAAATAATCCGGGCACAGCGGTGCATGCGCCAAAACAGCATGCCGATCCTGTCTTCAGGTGATCGCTGGAAATCCATATCCCAAAGACGCATTTCCCAGTAAAGCGGCCAGCCTTCTCCATAAAAACTAGTACTGAAAGGCCTGCGGTATGTCCGGTGGCGCATGGCCATAAACATCTGCAGGTTGTGCCCCGGTACCATTTCGTGATGCACCACTGCCCGGGAAAAATGGGGATTGTTGCCCCGCATGGTGGATATCTTCCGTTCAAACGGAACCACATCGGCAGGGTAGGCAACACTTATAACCTCCCCGCCGGTAAAGAACGGAGTGGACTGCTGGCGTTCAAGCGGCATCATATTCATGCGCTGGAGCTCCTTGACCATGGGCGGAATGGTCAGGCTGTCGTGCTCTTCTAAAAAGTCAATCGCCTCAAAAATCATACGACGAATGGTCTCTGGCTGGGCGCCCGGGTTGGGGTGCAAGCTTTTAACATGCTCCATGGCCTTTTGCCAGTCATCGCCGAAGCCCAGCTCTCGGGAGGCTTCCAGCCGCTGCTTTTGGCACCATTCCATTTCTTTCCATCCGATAGCCAGAATTTCATCCGGTGTGTAGGGAATAAATTCATAAGCCAGCTCTCCCATGAGAACCGCTCGGCCCACGGGTTCACGAATGGCGTAGACCGCACCGCCAGGCTGTCCTTCACCCAGGGTTTTCCTGAGTGCGGCTGTATACGATGTTAACGCCGCTTCAGCCGCTACGTATGTCTCAGCCGTCCACCAGGTGAAAATAGGATCAAATCCGTTATAGAATTCGAACCACTTTTGCAAACTGCCGCGCAATTCACTTAACATGCTGACCGCCCGGCGCAGTCTCATCTTGTCGAAGCTGCCCGTTTTAAGCTTCTTTTCCGCTTCTTCGGCCAGGTTTCTTATATCATTCAACTCCTCCGCTGCATCTTTACCCTGGACCCATTTCATCTGCCTGAGGTCCTGAACCAGCCTTATGATCTTTTCAGAAAAGGGAAGCAGGGGAAGGGTCTCTCTGGCATCCTGCCTGTCATTTTTGAGTGCATCTAATTCGCGGTCGAGCAGATTTTGAAAAAGCACGTAGTCGACTTGCCCGTCAAGTTCCAATTCCGAAAAAGACATATTCTTAAGCAGACCTTGCCATTCCCAATAGAACGTCTCGAAACGGGAAAATCGATTTTCGGAAAAAGCAATACTGTAGTGCCTTTCGAGAGAGCGCTTATCAGCTGAAAAACGTTCGATCATCGGCGCCAGCCGGCTGGACTCCTGAGTGATTTTGCCGGATGAAAGCTCTCCTGCATCCCGTCCGCGGGTATACCCGGGAATAATCATCATGCTTAATGTGATTGCAAAAAGAACCATAATTGTGGGTCGAGCTTTTTTATTCATTGTTACCTCCGGGAAATTTGCTCTAGATCGACGTTATCACAACCAAAATACCAAGGTCAATAAAGCAGCCTGAAAAGGGTCAATTTTTTTTGTGCTGCCAGCATTTATCATGTTCTCAGAGTTCTTTAAAGTCAATCTTTTTCCTGCTTGCAGGACAAAGCAGAGTGAGAGAGGGGCCTCAGGAATGCAGCGATGTGATAACTTAGTGTCGCATTCGGACTGAGTCCATTAAATAACAAAAAAGGCTTTTTGCTTGACATTATAAGTAAGAAGTTTATAATTAAAATCCCAATAAATATTATCTGTAAATAGTATACTGAAATATTATATATTACTATAATATTTTATATCGTTTTTATTTATTCTTAATAATATTGAGTGTGCGGATATTCAAAAAATCATAAAATTCCGCGCGGAAAAGGAGCAATTAAATGAGCAAGCAAGTAACAGTTGAAGAGCTGTTGGCCAAGGCTGAACAGCCTGCAAAAGACGCAATGCGGCTTCACCCTTACTATAAGGGAAAAATCATGGTTTTGCCCAAGTGCAGAATCCGCGATATCAATGACTTTGCGATTTGGTATACGCCCGGAGTCGCCAAACCGTGTAACGCCATTCACGAAGATCCGGAAAAAGTCTATGAAATGACCAACAAAGGCAACTTTGTGGCGGTTATTTCCGACGGCACCCGGGTTTTGGGACTCGGTGATATCGGTCCCGAAGCCGGCCTCCCGGTTATGGAAGGAAAAGCCTTGCTGTACAAGTACCTCGGCGGGGTGGACGCTTTTCCTGTGATGCTGGACACCAAGGACCAGGATGAAATCATCAAAACTGTGAAACTGCTGCAGCCGACCTTCGGCGGCATCAATCTGGAAGACATTTCCCATCCCAAATGTTTCACGATTCTTGACACCCTCAGGGAAGAATGCCACATTCCCGTATGGCATGATGACCAGCAAGGCACCGCTCTGGTGACTGTTGCCGGTCTACTCAACGCCCTGAAAATTGTTAAGAAAAACATCGAAGATGTAACCGTGGCTCTTGTCGGAGCCGGTGCCGCCAATATCGCTATCGCCCGGCTGATTATCACCGCAGGCGTCACTCCCGGCAACATCGTTCAGCTCGACTCCAAGGGAATTTTGAGCCGAGACCGCAAAGATGCAGACGTACTTAAAGAAAAATATCCTGAAAAATGGCATATCTGCGAAACCACCAACGCCAAAAACCTTCAAGGCGATATTCCCGTTGCGATGAAAGACGCGGACGTACTGATTTCCGCCTCCAAGCCGGGCCCTGGTGTTATCAAGAAAGAGTGGGTGGAAAGCATGGCCGACGACGCCATCGTGTTTGCAGAAGCCAACCCCATTCCGGAGATCTGGCCCTGGGAAGCCCAGGAAGCCGGCGCCCGTATTGTGGCCACCGGCCGGTCCGATTTCCCCAACCAGGTCAACAACTCCCTGGGATTCCCCGGAATTTTCCGTGGAACCCTGGATGTCCGTGCCACTAAGATTACGGACGAAATGTGCATTGAAGCTGCCCGTGAACTGGCTCAGGTTGCCGAAGATAAAGGTCTCAGTGAAGACTATATCATCCCCAACATGGACCAATGGGAAGTCTTCCCACGCGAAGCCGTCCGCGTTGGCACCATGGCTATCAAGCAAGGTGTGGCGCGGATTGATATACCCGAAGACGAACGCTATAAGATGGCGGAATCCATTATTCGCAACTCCAGAGAAAGCCTGCAGCTGCTGATGAAAGAAAACTACATCGTCGACCCCGACGCCGAATAACCTCCCAGATTTTACTTCAATACATATAAGGCCCGTCCGTACGGACGGGCCTTTTTTTTGCCTCTCTGTCATCCTTAGGCCAGCGTAAAGTTAACGCGCAATCTTGATGTTTAGCCCTTTGTCATTCTGAGGCCGGCTTAAGCCGGCCGTGATGGTTCTCCACACTTCATTCAGGGCTGTGTCAACAGCAGAATCCTTTGAACGCTTTTAATGCGAGCGCAGCGAGCAGACGTAACCTTACAATAAATACATAAAAATACTTGACAACGTCACACTCAACATTTATAATAGGGGTGAATTAAAAATTATGAAGTATTTCCATACAAACTGGAGGAATAAATGCCTAAAATCATAGGAATTGACTTAGGAACAACCAACTCGGTTGTCGCTGTGATGGAAGGCGACAAGCCGGTCATCATCCAGAACGAAGAAGGCGGACGGACAACCCCGTCGGTCATCGGGTTCAATGATAAAGGTGAGCGGCTGGTCGGCCAAGTCGCCAAGCGGCAGCGGGTGACCAATCCCGAAAACACGGTTTATTCGATCAAACGTTTTACGGGACGCAGATACAAAGAGGTCTCCAGCGAAATCGAACAGGTGCCTTTTAAAGTCACCGAAGCGGAAAATGGAGACGTCCGCATTGAAGCGCAGGGTAAAAAGTATGCCCCGCCGGAATTATCCGCCATTATTCTGCGTAAGCTGAAAAAAGCGGCGGAAGATTATACCGGCGAAAAGCATGATAAAGCTGTGATCACAGTTCCGGCTTATTTTAACGACAGCCAACGGAAAGCGACCAAGGACGCAGCCAAGATCGCCGGCCTGGAAGCCATGCGGATTATCAATGAACCGACAGCCGCAGCCCTGGCTTACGGAATGGACAAAAAGAAAGACCAGACCATTGCTGTCTATGACTTCGGCGGCGGAACGTTCGATATTTCCATCCTGGAAGTGGGCGAAGGGATCGTTGAAGTCAAGTCCACCAACGGCGATACTCACCTCGGCGGTGATGACATCGACCAGGTGGTCCAGGACTGGCTGGTTAACGAATTCCGCAAGGAATCCGGTATTGACCTGACAAAGGACAAAATGGCTTTGCAGCGACTCAAGGAGGCAGCGGAAAAAGCCAAAATGGAGCTTTCATCCACCATGGAAACGGAAGTCAATCTGCCTTTTATTACGGCAGACAGCTCCGGACCTAAACATTTGCTCATTAAGCTGACCCGGTCCAAGCTGGAGCAGCTCATGGAGCCGATTATCCAGAAAACCAAGACTCCGTGTGAAATGGCGCTTAAAGACGCCGGAGTGAGCGCGGATGAAATCAACGAAGTCATTCTGGTCGGAGGTTCGACACGGATTCCAAAAGTTCAGGAACTGGTTAAAGAACTGTTCAAAAGAGAGCCCCACAAAGGTGTCAACCCTGACGAAGTTGTCGCCATGGGTGCTGCTATTCAGGGTGCGGTAATGTCCGGAGACGTCAAAGACGTACTTCTATTGGATGTAACACCCTTGACATTGGGTATTGAAACTCTGGGCGGTGTTTTCACTAAAATGATACCCCGCAACACCACAATCCCGACCAAGAAATCGGAAATTTTCTCCACGGCGCAGGACAACCAGAACAGCGTGGAAATTCACGTCTTGCAGGGTGAACGTGAAATGGCCAAAGATAACCGCAGCCTGGGGCGCTTCCATCTGGACGGCATTCCCCCCGCTCCCCGCGGCGTGCCGAAAATTGAAGTCATTTTCGACATCAATGCCGACGGTATCCTGCATGTCTCGGCTAAGGACCAGGGTACGGGCAAACAGCAGGCCATCACCATCACCGGACACAGCGGACTTGAGGAACAGGAAGTCGACAATATGGTCAAAGACGCCGAAGCCCATGCTGAAGAAGACAAGAAGCGCAGAGAACTCATTGATGTGAAAAATCAGGCGGACAATCTGGTCTATAACTTAGAAAAGACCCTGCGCGAGAACAAGGACAAAGTGGATCCCCAGGAAGCTTCCCGCATTCAGAGCGAGATAGAAAACACCAAATCCGCCATTGAAACCGACAACATCGACCAGATCAAGAAAGCCATCGAAACCCTGACCCAGCAGTCTCACAAGCTGACCCAGATGATGTACCAGCAGGCCGGCGCCGAACAGCAGCAGGCCGGCGGCCCGCAGCAGCAGCAAGCCGGCGGCGCACAGCAGCAGGCTCAGGGCGATGAAGAAGAAGAAGAGGAAGTAATCGACGCGGAAGTGGTCGACGAAGAAGAAAAGAAGGAAGAGTAAGTACCTCCCTGCCGGGCTTGGTGTGAAAGCACTGAGTCCTGTATAATAGCTATGCAGCACCGGGGCGGACCCATTCCGCCCCGGTGATTACATATAATGAGGAAAGAGGATGTCCAACAGCAAAGATTACTATAAAATCTTAGGCTTAGATAAAAAGGCATCGGTGGCCGATATCAAAAAGGCCTATCGCAAATTAGCCCGGAAATACCATCCCGACCTCAATCCTAACGATAAAGAAGCCGAAGCCAAGTTCAAGGAGATCCAGGAAGCCTATTCGGTCTTAAAAGATCCCAAGAAGAAAAAGCAGTATGACGAATACGGCTATGTCGGCGAAACCCCTTCCGGAGGAGGAGGCCCCGGACGCGGCGCATATCAGCAGTACCAGAGCGGCGGATTCGAGGGATTCGATTTTTCCGAATACGGAACCTCTTCATTCCAGGATTTTTTTAAAGATATTTTCGGAAGCGGAGCCCGCCGGACACGCACGCAGACCCAGCCTGCGAAAGGCCAGGACCTGCTCTATAATATGCGGCTGGGCTTTAGAGACGCTATCGACGGCCTCCAAACCAGAATTCAATTGAATCGCCAGGTGCCGTGCTCTAACTGCGGCGGAATCGGCCGTATTCAAACCGGAGGAGCTCAGACCTGCCAGACCTGCGGCGGAACCGGACAGACCACCATGCAGCGCGGGGCCATGCGCTTTGCCACCACCTGCCCGGCCTGCGGAGGCCAGGGACAAAGCTCCGGCACTCCGTGCCCCCAATGCGGAGGGACCGGCGTACAGCAGAAGACGGAACGGATCAAAGTGCGCATCCCGGCAGGTGTGAACACCGGCTCGAAAGTCCGTATTAAGGGCAAAGGCAATGCCGGACAAAACGGAGGTCCCCCTGGTGACTTGTTCATCATCATTGACGTGGATAAACATCCCGTATTCAAGCGTGAAGGCTCTAACATCTATGTCAATGTGCCGATCACCGTGCCTGAAGCCACACTGGGAGCAAAAATCGATGTCCCCACAGTCCAGGGCAAGAGCACCATCAAGATTCCTCCCGGCACCAAATCTGGCCAAAAATTCCGCCTACGGAATAAAGGCGCGCCCATAGTGGGTAAAAAAGGCAGCGGCGACCAATTTGTGAGAGTATCAATTGTGCCGCCGCCCTTTGAGGATGAAAAAATCCGCGAGATGATGAAAGAGCTTGAAAAGATATCCGGCCAGAATCCGAGAGCCGGATTAGGGGTATAAAAACCAATGTCGGAAAATGAAAACAAACATAAATATTATCATATAAGCAGTGTCGCCCGGATGTATAGCGTCCATCCTCAGACGCTGCGCCTCTATGAGAGGGAAGGGCTGCTTCAGCCCTCCCGCTCGGAAGGCAACACCCGGCTCTATTCCGATGAAGATCTCAGGCAATTGGAGTTTATTCTCAATCTTACCCGGGAACTGGGAGTTAATCTCGCTGGGGTGGAAGTTGTTCTTAATATGCGCGCGCGGATGGACCGCATGGAAAAGGAAATCAGCGCATTTCTTGAGTTTGTTCGCAAAGAATTCTACGAAGGACACGAAGAAGAATTTGACAAAAAGAAGAATGCTCTGGTAAGAATACATAGAGCCAAGCTGATTAAGTTTGAGCGCGATAATTGGGAATAAATGGCCGGGGATTATAATGACACGCTTCAGTCGAAAAACCTGAAGCTCTATCTCAAACAAATCGCCAAGTTTTCACACCTTGACCAGAAAGAGGAAAAAAAGCTCGGCGAGTCCATCCGGCAGGGAGACTCCGAAGCCCTTAAGCGACTTATCGAAGCCAACCTCAAGTTCGTTGTCTCTTATGTCAAAAAATACAGCGGCATGGGATTAAGTCTCCTCGATCTGATAAACGAAGGTAATCTCGGTCTCATTGAGGCGGCCAAGCGTTATGACCCGGAAAAGAACGTCAAGTTCATCTCCTATGCCGTTTGGTGGATCCGCCAGGCCGTCTTCCACGCCCTCACCCGTAATTCCCGCATCTACCATATTCCGCAGAAAATCTCCGATCAGGTCTCAGAGATGAAAAAAGTACGTGCTCAGCTTAAAAAGAAACTGGGCCGCAATCCCACCCGCGAAGAGATCGCCGAACGCATGGGGATTTCTATTACTGATATTGAGGACATGGAGATACTGGAAGAAAAAAACGTTTCCCTCTCTGACACGTATCACGAAGACGACACAGAATTAAGCGACCGCCTCGAGGATCAGCTCGCAGAGCCGGTTGAATACATGATCGTCAAAAACTCCATCCAGCAGCAGATAAGAGAAATCCTTGAAGAACTGGATGATAAAGAATCACTTGTGTTAAAATTACGCTTTGGTATGGATGACAACCAGCCCCGGACCCTGCAGGAGATAGGGGACCGGCTGAGTTTAACCAGAGAAAGGATCCGCCAGATTGAAAAAAAGGCCATGCGCAAGCTGGCGCAGTCTCAGACGCTCCAGCAATTGAGAGGATATTTGAACTGATGACAGAC
>CAYRTV010000089.1:0-8726 GCA_964427225.1 uncultured Eubacteriales bacterium | reverse complement strand
GCCGGAAAACTTTGATGAGCTCAAACTCGTCGGCGGTATTCCCGAAGATTACTCCGGACCTTCAGGTATACCCACTGCGTTTAAAGCCAAATATAAAGGAAAAACCGAATCGCCGGTCATAGGCATTGCTGTTGAATATGACGCCCTCCGCGGCGACCCGCCATTCCACGGCTGCCAGCACAACATGCAGGGTCCCACCGGAATCGGGGCCGCCATCGCCTTAGCGGAAGTCATGGAAGCAAACAACACTCCCGGAAGCGTGTGGGTGATCGGCTGCCCGGCCGAGGAAGTGGGTCCTCCCACCAAAGCAGTCATGGCCAAGACCGGATATTTTGACGGTGTTGATTTTATGTTCAGAAGCCACGGTACTTCACAAAAGACAACACGGTCCCCCGGAGGTATTTCATCGCGGAACATCCGGCAGATGAAATACACATTTAATGGCAAATCTGCGCATGCCCAAGGTGCCTGGGAAGGCAGAAGCGCCCTGGACGCCGTGCTGCTGCTTTTCCATGCGGTGGACATGATGCGGGAACATTCCCAGCCCCAGTTCCGGTTCCACGGGATTGTGAGCGACGGAGGACAGGCTCCGAATATTGTGCCCCAGACTGCATCCGCAACCATGTGGGTCCGGCATATTATGGACGAGACGCCTGTGGGAACGATGAGCCCCAAAGAAGCGGCCGAGCTTATCGAAGGCAAAGTCAAAGAGCTGGATGATATGGCCCGCGGCGCGGCCATGGCAACCGGAACCGAAGCGAAGATTGGTCATTACGGCGATTACCGGCCGGGCATCGCTGTGGGTGTTCTCAATGATATTGTCTTTCAGTACGCTGTGGATTACGGCGGAGTGAACATCGAAGAAAGAGCGGTTCCCAGAAACTGGGAAGAGACCGGATTCGGCACGTTAAAAGTGCCCGGCGCACATGTGAGTATCGGGACAGGGGGGCTTCCGGAAGCAGCCGGCCATTCCCAGGAGAGTGCGGATATCACAATCAGCCCTGCCGGCCATGATTCTCTGATATTGACGTCCAAAGTGATGGCGGCCGCCGCTCTTCGCTTAGTTACGGATGAAAAGCTGCGGGAAGAAGCAAAAAAAGAATTCGCCATGCGCAAGGAAGACTATTATAAATAAAGTTTCTTTCTGTGGTTCTTACTTGATTATTTTTCAGCTAGGCTGAATTTAACGGTTTCCGCACCTTCCATGTTGATGCGTTTGCCGACCTTTTGCAGCTCGTCGAGGTTTTCTTCTATCTGAGCGAATACGTTCACCGGTTGCTGCATCTCAATGTAGGAGCATCTCGAGACGAAGTAGGGGCCGTAGGCGATGTAGATCTCATCGGGCACATTACGGGGTGGATCCTGCACCAGAAAGGTGAGGGTTCCCGCGGGTATTCCCAATGTACGCTGGTTTTCCGGCTCAATGGTGAGGTCGGGCGGAATGGTTAGAACCGCATGTCCCGATACGATGCTCTGGTGGAAACGGTACTCAAATGGAAGTTTATTCTTGATCTTCTTGCAGGTCTTTGGTGCTTCTTTCTCCAAAAGGCGTGCATAAAAGGTGCCGCCCTTCTCGAATTCGATTTTCATTGTACTCATAGATTTCCTCTTTTCGATAGCGTTGTAAACACCAATAATTCTATCATTTTTTGGTCAGCTTCGGGAAGGATGCCATTTTTTGCACTTCAAAACGCGGCGGCATCTTGCCGTCAGTTTTACTTTATTTTTTTCTTATGTTAATAATAATTCCAACGCAATGAAATAACCAGGAGGAATCCAATGATCCGAAAATTGATTTTTATAGGACTTTCAGCAATGTTGTTTACAGCCGCAGCATGGCAAAGCGGATTTTCTTTCAACGGGGCCGAAGCGCCGGCTTTAGCTGAATCAAGGGGCGCGGAAGCGATCGAAAAGAAATCTCTAGGAGCAAAAACCTGGGCCATTCCTACGCCGGTGTGGGTGATCGGGTCTTATGATAAGGAAGGGACACCCAACGTGATGACATCAGCGTGGGTCGGGACATGTAATTCGAACCCGCCTTCTATTATGACCTGTCTGCGGCCGGCCACCTATTCCCACGGCAATATCATGGAAAGAAAAGCCTTCACGGTGAACGTCGCCACGGAATCCTTTGCCCGCCAGGCTGTTTATTTCGGCAGGTCTTCAGGGAGGGATGTCAATAAATTTGAAGAAACCGGGTTCACCCCGGTTAAAAGTTCGCTGGTGGATGCACCTTATGTGAAAGAATTTCCATTGGTTATAGAATGCCGGGTGAGGCAAACGGTCGAACTGGGTTCGCATACAATGTTCATCGGTGAAATCATGGATATCAAAGCAGACCCGTCCATCCTCAATGAGAAGGGAGCTCCCGATGTTGAGAAGCTGAAGCCTATTATGTATACCCCCGGCAGTTCAAAGTTTTATGGAATAGGTGAGTTTGTCGGAGATATTTTTTCTCTGTATGAAGAGAAAGAAAGAGAATGAAACATAGAATCGGATTCAACCGAACAGGCCGGTGAAGTTTGGGATCCTTCCTCGCAGGGCTCCTCAGGATGACAAATTCGGATTTACTGATTTCTGTCCATCCACCAGAACAGCCACGGCCATGTTCCCGGTGACATTAGCTACCGTAAGAACTAAGTCCGGAATCAAGTCCAGGGCGATGAGAATGCCCACGCCCTCTATGGGAAGACCAAACGCCATCCAGAGAGGAGCCATGACGAAGAGGCCGCCGCTGGGGATTCCCGGGGAGTAGAAGCTCAAGGCTCCCATTCCGGCGGACAGAGCGGCGATCTCCAGGGGACTCAGATCAACCCCGAAGAGGGAGGCCACGAAGAACGTCCCTGCGATCCGGCTGATAGGGGAAGCGTACTTGAAAATGGACACCGCTACGGGCAGCACCAATCCGCTCACCTCAGGTTTCAGCTTCAAGGTGTGCTCAGCTTCTTCCAGCATGAGCGGAAGAGCGGCCAGGGAGGAGCGGGTGCTTAAGCCTACAGCTTGGGCCGGAAGGCAAGCCTTGGCGAAGAGCCCCATAGAAATTCCGCCGAAGGTCCGCGCAAGGAGATAGGCCGCAAGTGTGGCCACGATAAGAAGGGTCACGACCACAGCCAGAAATCCAGCTACGGCTCCGATGACAGCGGCTCCTGTCTGAGCACCTAAAGTGATGGTCAGGGCAAAAACACCGATGGGAGCGGTGGCCAGGATCCAGCCTACCACCACCAGAATGGTCTCTGAGACAGCTTCTGCACCCCGGTTGATAGTTCCCCGGAAAGCGGGGCTGACCTTTGCAGCCGCAAGACCGAAGATCACTGTGAAAACAACTAAAGGAAGGATGTCACCTTCAGCGGCAGCTTTAACCGGATTGGCGGGCACAAGACCCACCAGCCAGTCCCGGAAGGATGGAAGCGTAATTTCAGCCGTGCTTGCGGCTCCGGCGAGCTCTGGAATCTGGACGTTGTTCGCTCCTACCAGGCGCAGCAGGGGCGGTGCCGCCAGCCCCCCAAGAGCGGATGTCCCCGCTATCAATCCGGCGAACCAAGCCAGAGCCTTGCCTCCCACCCGGGCTGCGGCTCCAGCTTCTGATGAGGTGATGCTTCCCAGGAGAAGGGAGACCAGCAGAGGGATCACTGTCATGCGGATGGCATTTACCCATAGGGCACCTATAGGCTCCACCCACTTCACAATGACTGCAGGAGCGCCTGTCTCTGCAGGGGCCAGGAACACACCTGCTATTAGCCCCAGAACCAGGGCGATAAGTACTCGAGCGGCCAGGGACATGCATCATCCTCCAAACGAAATCAATCAAATCATACCCATAAAAAAGACATCCGGTCAACCAGAAACCACGGAAAGAAAAAAATCTTCTTGACTCAGCAGATTCAATGCCTTGACTGCGGCAAGATCATAGATTTTAATAAGGATGATAATGACAATCTTGAGATAGTTGTTTTAAGCGGGCTTTGCGGTCAGTGTGCCGCAAAACGCATAAGCAGAAAACAGAATTAAATAAAGGAGAATTTCAAATGAGCAAAACCGAAGAAAACATGAAGGCTGCCTTTGCAGGGGAGTCCCAAGCGAGAAACAAATACACCTTTTTTGCTGAAAAAGCAAAAGAGGAAGGTTATCACTACATCGCTAAGATTTTTGAAGAAACCGCTGCCAATGAAATGCAGCATGCGAAAGATCATCTCCAACTTCTCAAGGGAATTGGAACAACAGCAGATAATCTAAAAGAGGCCATCAGCGGAGAACATCACGAAACAATGGAGATGTATCCCCAATTCGTTAAAGATGCTGAAGAGGAGGGCAACCAGAAGGCGGCTGTTTTATTTAAGATGATTGGAAAGATCGAGCAGCATCACAGAGAGCGTTATGAAAAACTTCTGGAAATGGTGAAGAATGGAACTGTTTTCAAAAGAGAAAAACCGATACAGTGGAAATGCAGTGTATGTGGATATATCCATGAAGGAACAGAACCCCCGCCAAAGTGTCCATCCTGCAAATATCCCAAAGAGTATTACGAGCCAGCCAGCATGGATTTTTAATTCATCGCTTCCATCACGCGTTTCGTCAATATTTCAAGCTCTTCTTTGAGAATCCGGGAAAGGATGATAGGTACGAGTCCGACGTCATTGGACCCCAGTTTTTCCTTTCTGTCAAAACGGTGAGCGGCCAGAACATCCTGGGACTTAGCATCCAGGACCCGTATCTCCATAGCCAGCCGCGCCGCCCAGGATGAATTTTCATCCAATTCTTCAATATTATGAATGCGGGCTTTGAGAATCCAATCCGGTGCCGGCTGATCGAATTCCAGGACCACGTCCCGGAATAATTCCTTTGCGGCAAAATATGCAGCTAAGGAATTCTCGATGAGGATGTCGGGTTTATCCGCCCAGAATACGTAGGAGTAGTAGTTGATTTCATAGGGAGATACTCGATAAACGATCCGGTAATCATCATAGATGTCGTCTATCTGAACGTCGTCGATCATCAAGATCTTTTCGGTTCGTGTTTCAGGAGGTGCGGTTTCCACAGAAAGACTGAATTCGAAATACTGTCTGCCCGGAGACGATAAGCAGCCGGCTAAAACCATAAGTCCTGAAATTCCTAATATTATCCATTTCGTGTTCATTTTTTCTTTTCCCTTCGGCTTCGGATGAGCAGGGTCGGATCCTCGGCCAGTTCCCGCGTGAACCGGGTCAGGTTTTCCATGGCTTGAGATACGCCTTTAAACAGTTCCTGGATTTCCCTTTGCTGACGAAGCAGAACCTGCTCGAGGATATCCATGCTTTCGGACGCGCTGACGATGAAGGTGTCCATATTTCCGATGATCCTGCCCATTTCCTCATCGGAAAACCGCTGGGCCAGATTATTCAGGGCCTGTTCGGCGGATTCTTCAAGCGCTGCTGTCAGCGTCCCGAGATCCGAGGTGATTTCTTCCAAGTTTTCCGTTACGGCTCCAAATTCAAGCGCGGCTCTCTCCAGGTTTGTTATGGCATTTGACAGGTTCTCTTGCCGTTGTTCCAGGACGCTGGACAGGATTTCGCTTGTCTTTTCAGCGTTTTCAAGGAAAAGAGAAATCTTTCTCTGATTGTCCTTGCCGAGAACAGAATTAATGTTATTGAGAGCTAAATCGATGTTGGCTACGATGTCTTCGGCTTTTTCGCCGATCCCCCTGCTGGAGGGGATTTCATCGCCGGGGGACAGGCTTGCTGATTCAATTGTGCCGCCGGATAGATCCACATATTTCTGTCCGGTAATACCCATATACATCAGGACCGCCTCCATGTCTTCCTTGACGGGAAATTCCCGCTCAATACGGACATACACCAGCACGGAATCGAGATCTTGCGGGTTGACGCGGATTTCCACCACCCGTCCGATTGTAACCCCCTGATATTTCACCTCTGAACCGATATAAACCCCGTAAACGGAGGTCTCCTTGAAGTTGATGTAATAGAGTTCTCCCCGTTCCGTGAGTCCCGGGATTACCAGAACCCCGAGAACGATGATGAATGCGGCCAGAGCGATCACCAGGAAAATGCCCAGTCTCTTTTTCTGTTCTTTAGTCGTCATGTTACTTCCTCAAAAAAAATGATTCAATGAACGGGTTGTCCGTTCTGTCCAGATCCTCGTATGTTCCTTCGAATTGGAGCTGCCCGTCATTCAGCAGGATGATCCAATCGGCGATTTTTTCGATTGACCGAAGTTCATGCGTCACCACGACGAGGGTTCCCGCGTGCTTCTCCTTTAAACCCTTGAGCAGTTCATCCAGACCGGTCGACGTGATCGGATCAAGCCCTGCCGAGGGCTCATCACAAAAAAGAATTGCCGGCTCCCGGACCATAGACCGGGCCAGAGCGGCCCTTTTCCGCATCCCTCCTGAAAGATCGACGGGATACATATCTCCCACTCCGTGCAGCCCGACAAGCGCAAGTTGACGTTCTGCCATTTCCCTAAGAACAGGCTCCGGAAACCCGGGTTCGGACATTCTGATGGGCAGGGCCACATTTTCCGCGACTCTGAGGGAATTGAGCAGGGCTCCGTTCTGGAAGAGCACGCCGATCCGGTCATAGAGGTCTTTCAAGGAGTGTTCCGACTTATAATCCAGCGTTTTTCCATCGAACAGGATCTCTCCGGAAAGGGCGGGGATCAGTCCGATGATTGTTTTCAGAACGGTTGATTTCCCGCATCCGCTCGGCCCTGCGATGACCGTGATTTTCCCGGACGGAATAGAAAAATTTAAATCCCGCAGAACGGGGCGGCCGTTATAGCCGACATCGAGTTTTCGGGTTTTGATCTTCATGGGTTTTGATATAAAAAGAAAGCAAAGATGCAGTCGATAATGATAATCATGGTCACAGACAGGACGACCGACTGCGTTGTCGCCCGGCCGACTTCCTCGGCCCCTCTGCGCACGAACATCCCTTTGTATCCGCTTCCAATCACGATGGCCCAGCCGAAGGTTAATGTCTTGAAAAGACCGGTCAGGAAATCTCCGAAATCGACCATGAACAGCATTCCTTCGATGAATACGGAGGGCGGAATCCCCTGAAAGAATACAGAGACGAGAATACCGCCCAAAATACCCACGATGTCCCCCAGGCAAACCAGCACGGGGACGGCCAGCGTGATGGCAATAAGGCGTGGGGCCATCAAGAATTTCACGGGGACAACGCCCATCGTCTTCAGTGCATCGATTTCCTCCATGACAGACATGGTGGAAATTTCGGCGGTAATAGCAGCCCCGATTTTTCCGGCCATAATGACTCCGGCCATAATGGGGACAAGTTCCAGGACCATTGCATATCCGACGAAATAGGATAAATAGATGTCTGCGCCGAAAAGTTCAAGCTGTGCTGCTGATGTAAGGGAGATGGTCAGGCCCACCAGAAAGGTGATCAGGCTGAGAATGGGAATGGATTGATAACCCATGAAATTCAGCTGCTGGATTACCGATCCGGGATAAACGCCGCGGCGGCTCCGGATATAGCCGAAGGTGTGATATATTTCGTCCGCCAGCAGCGAAAAAAAACGATAGGCCCGGCGCCCGAAATCCAGACATTTTTCGGCCAGCCTGGGGAGGGGGCTTTCCTTTATGATCTCCTCAGGTGTTTCTGCGGGTTTTTGTTCCGGCGTTCTGATAGCCTTTTCCAGGGAGGGAGAAATGTTTTCCAACCGGAGGCCTGGAAAAGATTTTTGCAGATGACGGAGAAAAGCGGTTCCCGCTGAATCGAATGCCTCGACACTGCGAAGATCGACAACCGGCGGATTCCGCCGGGAAACCTCCCAGGCATCATGATAAAGCGCCGGAACTTCTGCCCGTGTCAGTTTTTCCGGAAAAAGAATCCGACGTTTTCCGTCGTCTGCTTTTTTTACCATTGTATAGTTCCAAATCGAGCCGCAATCCCGCATGCAGCTTTATTTTTAATTTAGCACACCCCCCTCCCCCCGGTCAAAACAGATTTCCTTTAAAACGGGTTTTAAACGGGGCCGCACCATGAAACACGTTTTCGTGGCGCGACCCCATTGTGGCGTTTTGTGGCAATGCGGCTGGAAGTTTGTTGAAAATTAACGTATGATTTTTTCGAATAGGCTAAAAAAGGAGGCATCATTGGGTAAAAAGAAGATATCCGGCTTTTTTCTTTTATTTTTTATTTTTACATTTATTTTTCAAATTCCTTCCCTTGCCCAGAGGACTGGTTTTTCCAAGGAAGAGTTTATTCATCGAAGAAACAGCTTAATGGACAAAGTTAAAGAAGGGATGATTATTCTGTTTGGAGAGGCACGTTATGAGGGAAGTTCCGGATTAGCACCCGGAGCGCACTTCCGCCAGGATAATGATTTTTATTATTTTACCGGAAATGAGGATAAGAATGCTGTTTTTATCATGACGCCGCAAACAGGGGAGTCCTTCCTTTTTCTTCCCACTCAAACGGCCGGCGAGCAAAGATCCGACGGCGCTAACATGCTTTATGATGATAAAGCAAAAGAGAAAACCGGGATCACGGATATTTATGAATTAAGCTACTTCGGTGAATTTCTTGCCCGGAATACATCCAGACACGGATCCGTCTTTTATCTAAGGATGTCGCCCCGGGGGACTCAGCTCTCCACTGCAAGAAGGAGCAAGAGTCATTACAACGACCAGCTCCATCTTGATTCCTATAGAATCAAAAAGCTCAAAGAGCGATATCCGGTTGTGGAAATGAAAGATATCACCC
>CAYRTV010000088.1:0-8734 GCA_964427225.1 uncultured Eubacteriales bacterium | reverse complement strand
GGGTGCATCCGAAGGGACGGGATATGCTGATCATGGTCGCTGCCGATCCCTATCAGACCTGGCCGCTGCCCTGGTACCTGCGGTCTTACCCGCGTGTCGGTTACTGGACGGATATCCGCAATGCTCCGCTGAAGGCTGAACCGGCCGTATTGATCACGTCGGTAGATATGAATGATTATCTGCCTCAGGATTTTACGAATACCTCTATTATGGAATTCTACAGCCTCCGGCCGGAGGTGTTTTTAACCGTCCATGTCAAGCAATCCCTATGGAAAGCTTTTATCGAGGAACGAAGCCGGTGACTTTTATCAGCCTGATCATACCCGCTTACAACGAAGAGGACAAAATCAAATTTGATGTTGAAACGGCCGCTGATTTTATGTATACACATTTTCAAAAAGGAGAAATAATGGTGGTGGATGACGGCAGCCGGGACCGCACCGGAAACGAAGCGGAAAAGGCCGATCATCCGCAGGAAATTGATATAAAAATGATCCGCCTCGATACAAACCGCGGTAAAGGGGCTGCGGTTAAAACCGGGGTTATGGACGCCCGAGGGGATATCATATTATATGCGGATTCCGGGACTTGTGTCCCCTATGCGGATGCCCTCCCGGTGATTGAACGCATTCAGTCCGGAGAACTGGATATCGGGATGGCATCACGCCGCCACCGCAGGACCATCATCCTGCGTAACCGCCCTGTAAAGCGGCGAATTATCTCCCGCATGTTTCTGTGGGCGGCTAAAATGATTACCGGCCTTCCCGGCTGGATCTCCGATTCTCAATGCGGGTTTAAAATCTACCGCGGTGATGCCGCCCATAAACTCTACCGCGAATGCCGGACCGAAGGCTATCTTTTTGAAATCGAAATACTGCTGCTCGCTCAAAAAAAAGGCTTTCGGGTGGAAGAATTTCCCATCCGCTGGGCCTGCGATCCGGACACCCGCCTCCGCCCTGCTTCAGATGTCTGGAGCGTAATCAAAGAGCTGGTGCAGATCCGGCGGAGGATGAAGCAGGCGGATGCAGCAGAAAAGTGAGTCCGGTCCCAGCCAAAACCAAAATACCTGACAGGGTGAAGGCCAAAGAAAAATTCCCCATATCACCCAGCATGCCTCCCAGGACAGGGCCTAAAATTCCACCCGCGCCGTAAGCCAGGAAAATAAACGGATAGTTTTGACCCACGTTCCGTGAACCGAAAATGTCTGCGGTTAAGGTCGGAAACAACGCAAAATTCCCCCCGAAATTAAATCCGATCAAAGCCGCTCCCAGGTACAACAGAACCACGCTGCCGGCCATGACCGTAAACATGATGACAACCACTCCCTGTATACTTGTCATGAAAATAATGGATATCTTTCTTCCGATCCTGTCACTGATAGCTCCCCAAATTATCCTACCCAGTCCGTTAGCCAGGCTGAAAAAGACCGCCATAGCTGTCCCGGCTATTCCGCTGGCTGCGCTTTCGCTTATGCCGGAAGCGGTAAGGGCTTCAATGGGATAGAGCTTCATCAGTCCGATGGACATCAGCCCGGCTCCCGCACTGAAAACGAAAATGAGAAAGATCATATAAAATTGAATGGTTTTAAGCATTTCACCGCAAGTAAACTCCTTCGGGGAAGTCGCCTTCTCACGCTTTGCTCCGGTTACAACCGCAATGGCCTCAACACCATTCGGCTTCCAGTTCCGGGGCGGGAATTTCATCCAAATTCCTCCGGCAACAACCATGACAGCAAAGGCGATTCCATAGACGGTCAATGTATTATTCACCCCGATATGCTCAAGGAGGCGAACCCATGAACCGGCGATTTTGACCCAAATCAGAGCTCCGAATCCAAAACCGGCGACTGCCAGTCCGGTGATCATGCCTTTTTTGTCCGGAAACCACTGAATTCCGACAGCAATCGGCACCACATAAGCAAACCCAATTCCGGCACCCCCAATCAGTCCAACAAAGATCAGCGTGGCTGCGAAATTGTATCCTCCGGTTACTCCGGCCAGAACATAGCCGGAGCCGAGAACCAGGCCGCCGATAACAGCAAGCCTCCGGGGGCCCCATACATTCAGCTTTCTTCCGGCAAAAACCATGCATACCGCAAAAGAGGCCAGCCCCAGGCTGAATACGTATTGCGTCTCCGATTTTGTCCATCCGGCCTCTGTAAGCCAAGGTGTAAAGACCGGCCAGGCATAAATGGCTCCAAGAGCGAGTTGGATCATGACCGCACCCAACATCACAAAGCTCCGGTTCATTATCGACTGATTGTTCATTTTTTTCTCATTCGGGATTGTTTGTTTATCCATTTTATTTTACATTATTTATAAGTTTGACGGTTGTACCAGAAAACTGAGACCAGGTCAAAATTGTTTTGGCGTCTATAGAATCGGTTTCGTCTCAACAAGACGAGGCGGTTGGGATGACTCGTTAAATGATTTGACACGACAGGGAGAAAAGACATGATTGGAGCCATTGCCGGAGATATCATCGGATCTGTCTATGAATTTAATCAAATCAAAACCAAAGAATTCCCACTATTTAACGAGCGCAGTCATTTTACCGACGATTCGGTCCTGACTGCAGCGGTGGCGGACGCCATTTTATCAGGACGGTCCTATAAAGAGTCGATCCTGGAAATCGGCCGGCGATATCCGGATTCCGGATACGGCGGTTCGTTTATCGGCTGGCTCTTTTCTGAAAATCCGCAGCCTTACAACAGCTGGGGGAATGGATCGGCCATGCGGGTCAGTCCGGTGGGTTTTGCATTTCAGTCTGAGGAAAAGGTGTTGTCCGAGGCCAAGAAATCAGCTGAGATTTCGCATAATCACCCTGAAGGAATAAAAGGTGCCCAAGCCACAGCCTTGGCCGTTTTTCTGGCGCGTTCCGGAGACGGAAAAGACACCATCCGAGAACGCATTGCCGATGAATTCGGCTATGATTTAGACCGCACTGTCGACAGCATCCGGCCGGATTATTCATTCAATGAGTCATGCCAGGAAACCGTACCGGAGGCCATCGTCGCCTTTCTCGATTCCGATTCTTATGAGGATGCGGTCCGCAATGCGGTCTCGCTGGGCGGGGACAGCGACACACTCGCCTGTATCACGGGCGGCATCGCCGAAGTTTTTTATGGGACTGTCCCGGAAAGCATTGTGACAGAGGTGAGGAAGCGGCTGACACCTGATCTGCTGCAGGTTATCGATGATTTTTACGGTCAATTGGAATTAAGCTGATTCCGCATAAATATGCATATGTCTTACATCGCTTGCTGGGCTTCAGGGAACAGGGGCGATATCTTTTTTGGCATTGGTGGTAAAAGAATCCGCTTCACAACTTTAATCCGTTACCGGAGAAATGGAAAAGGCAGCCTTTGGCTGAGCAAGCCCCTGCTCTTTTAGTGCCAGCAACAGGGAGAGGGTCAAGGTTCCGCCGGCGGAATCGATTTTGATAATCCTAATATAACAAAACTTTTCGTGCATATTCCCAAAGAGAAGACATTATCCATATCCTTTGAGGCCTCCGATTTCCGGAATGATTGGTCCGGCATTATTGAATTCCGGTTCAAAACAGAAAAAGCTCGCCATTTTTTTTTTCATATGCAATCCAAGGGAGTTCAGCACGGCACTCCCTCAGACATTCCCCATCGGCGATGATGCCAGAGGTTTTTAAAGGCACATGGACATTATAGGAATGGGCGCCCTTTCTCACGCCAGAAAAAGCATGGCGGGCTTCCCATTCTTGAGCCAAATCTGCGGTTTTTCAAGACGGTCCACTTTCTCTTGAGTGCCGTCATTCCAAAGGATCATTCTTCTGGAAACTAAGGCAGGCTTTGAGGGATGCCATGTGACTCCATCCCGGGATTGAAACTGAACTAAAGACGCCCCCGCCGAAGAAAAGGTTCCCTGCATATCTTTCAGCAATGCGTAAAATGTATTATTCTGACACCATAGAAAAGGATCCTCTACCGGAAAGCGGATAGATTCATGATCAAAGATTTTTTTTCCTGTCTTGTCGAAAGGCCCCAATGGAGCGAGCGCAATGGCTGTCGTATGATAGACAGGCCCTTTCCGTCCGCTGCCGGCTCCGCACTTATACAGCATTAAACAGCTGCCTTCCGGTGTTGGGGTAACTGCGGGATTGCAAGTGAAATTCGAATCCATACCCTTTTCTGATATATCAATGAGAGGGGCATCAAATCGCTTCCATGGTCCTGAAGGATGTTCGGCAACTGCAGCCCCGATTCTTTGCGTAATCACGCGTCCCTTCTTATTTTTTCGCAGCCGGTTCCCTCCATTATTTCCAGTATAATAAAGATAATACTTGCCTTCGGCATGGATGATTTGGGGATTATAAACGGAAGTCCCATCCCAAAATTCATCTCCCCGGTTTCCCAGCAGCACGTTTTGAAAAACATAAGGTCCTGAAGGTTTATCTGCTTTAGCATAGGCAATTTCCGCATCTGTAATCCAAGACTTAAATAAAGGTTTCGGCCAGCGGGTATAATAAAGATAACAGGTTCCGTCATCCGTCTGAACCATGCTGGCTCCCCAAACAAAATACCCCTCGTTCTCCAGGATTGATGCCTTAGGCGCTGGCTGAATAAGCTCGGCAATATGAACATGTGAGGTGTTTTTCACACCAGCAAGGCCTGGAATGAACATCAACAAAGTTAAGAAAAGGGAACCTAATGTTTTATTCACCTTAATTCTCCTTGACAGCGGAATCAGCTAAAGTGCTTTAATTACATCATGTATACTTAGAGCGGTTTCAGCAATCCGGCGGTAATCGACGATATCCGGTGTATCTGCGGACGTGTGGGCGGCCGTTCGCATGAATTCTTCCATGTTCTCGGAAGCAAAGGTCAAGGCTGGAATCCCCTTTTGGACAAAAATCATATGGTCGCCCATAAACCATGGCGGGCCCGGGACAAGCCCGCTGAATTTTGCAAATGTCCGGTGACACAAATCTTGAAGTCCGGGCGGACATTCATAAAAAGAAAAGGCCGTCCGCCCGTGTTTGCAGCCGGCATCATCAATATTAATAACCAGCTTGATATCGGATAACTCATGTTGATATCTTGTCAAATAATCCATTTGACCACCTACACTGTAGTGATCTTCACCATTGAGCGCAGCTATTTCAATAGTATATTTCCCTGAATAACCGGATAAAAGCTCCGCAGCAAGCAGCAGAACCGCGACTCCGGCTGCGTTGTCAGCCGCACCGGGAGAATCTTCATAGGCATCGATATGGGCGGTCACAACGATCTTTTGTGATTTACCATTGTTCAGTTTAGCTATGATATTGGCCGCACTTGAAGTTATCCTGCGGGCATCGATTTTCAACCGGAATACCTGCATTTTTTTGGCAGCCAGTCTCTCTCCTTCAGCTTCCCTGCAATACACGCTGGGAATATCAAAATCGCCATCAACTATCAGGGGAAATGGATCCAGGGCACCAGCCTGATCCGGTTTTTTCCCGGTGGCGGTTATGATTCCGGCCGGCCTCTTTTCTTCAAGAAGGCCAATGATTCTTTTGTGATGGTCAGGATTATAAAAAATAAAGTTTTTGGGCGCTAGCTGTTCAGAACACAGATTCCCCTTCATCAAGAGTAGCTTTCCCCCGCATATTTTTCTTTCCAATTCTTCCGCCGTAGACGCCGGAATTAAAGTCGATGTAATATCGCAAGCTTTGGAATAAGGGCTGTTGTATATATCAAATTTTTCATTATTCCGGCTTAGTTCGACTCCGCTGCATGTATAATCCAGCGATTTAAAGGGCATTGTATCGACTTCTATCGCGAATGGACGGATTATATCAGTAAAAAATTCGACGGCTTGCTGGTTTCCTCTCGAACCAGTGCGGCGATTCGGTTTTACTTGACACAAGGCTTTTAAATAACGATTAGCCTTTTCGGTTAATTCTGATATCTTTGTTCCTTTCATCTTAACAATCACTTGCCTTTGAGGATTTTGAAATGCAATTTAAGTTGGTTCGTGACCGGACTACAGGTGCAAATTCATTCCTTGTTTTTATATATTTTGCTTTGTATTATAAAGCAGTTTAGACGGAGGTCAAGAAATGAAAAACATTTCTTTAATTAGAGATGAAAATAGAATCTCTATCAGATTACTCATACCGTATTTATTCATTACTTTCGGATTAGCCTGGAGTATTCTCGCCTTTTATATTTTTTTACCTGAACAGTCTTCTAAAATTTTCGGTGCTCTGAGCGGACAGCACCCGCTTTTTTACTTAGCGGTGTATGCACCCGCTGTCTCCGCCTTTATTGTCATTCTTTTTTCTCGAGGCATAAAGGGGTTTTTGCGTTATCTTTCGCGTCTAGGATTATGGCGCACTTCTCTGGGCTGGTATGCGTTCCTGCTTCTCGGTATTCCTTTGGTTTTTTTCGCTGGTGCTGCGGCAAAAGGAAGCCTTGCTTCCTGGAATTGGCCTTTTTCATCCCTGGGATCTTTCCTATCAGCGATATTCTTCATGGCTGTAAAAGGTCCTGTGGAAGAGTTCGGCTGGCGGGGATTTGCTTTACCTTTGCTGCAAAGAAAGCTGGCTCCTGTCTGGGCAGGGACACTTCTTGGAATTATTTGGGGTATCTGGCACCTGCCCGCCTTCCTTTTAAGCGGGACACCTCAAAACGCATGGTCTTTCACACCGTTTCTAGCCGGGACCATTGCCCTCAGTGTTATCGTAACGGCCTTATTCAACAATTCCAGAGGGAGCATTCTGCTGCCGGCTTTTTTCCATTTTCAGATGATAAACCCCATATGGCCCGATGCCCAGCCCTATGATAATTTCCTTTTTATCGCGGTTGCGGTTTTATGTGTCTGGATTAACCGTAAATCCATGTTTTCTAAAGAAAAAAGCATAAAAACGGTTATCCCGCCGGATAGCATCCCTGTAGAAGCTGAGCCTTCTGCAAAAAAAGCAGATTATAGGAAATCATAATGCGTCGATTTTCATTCTTTCTGTATATTTTGATATTTACTGGAGTTTCTTTCCTTCTTACCGGTTGTTATCAAAATCTGGATACACCTCTTAATGCAAATCTGGATGAAAACTTCCAAGAGGAGCGTTTTCTAATCCCTCTGGATCTCACGATGACGGAACCGTCAAATAAACGTATCCTTCCCGGGCTTGCCGCTGGTTATACGGATAAGAGTAATCCATTTGGATTCCCAATTAAATCAACCGCTGCTGATGGGAGACTTGCATGGCATCCCGGAATTGAATGGACAGGAGGCGGCCTGGTCAGCAATTCGGGAGACCTCGCACGCTGGGGATCAGCCCTTTTCAGCGGGAGGGCCATGCCGGGTGATTATCTGAATCGCCTGCTGGACTCGGTTCCCATTCATCCGGAAACACCTGATCATCGCTACGGTGCCGGAGTGAGCATTAACCGAGCCGGGCGTTTTGGTCCGGTTTACGGCCACGGCGGCTGGATTCCCGGGTACAGTTCCAGCCTTCGGTACTATGCTGATTATGGTGTTGCCGTGGCTATCCAGATCAACACTGACAGAGATATTACGGATGGCGAAACACCTGTCATGCAGGAAATGGAGAACGGATTGGCTGAAATTGTCATTTCCGCAATTCAGGAGAAGGAAATCGATACACAGAATTAGTTCGAAAATGACAGCGAAGCAGTCATCCTAAGAAGCACAGTGAGCAGCGCCATCTAAGATTCCGACGTTGGGGCCGCGGCTATTTTGCAGAGACAGAATAGTCTAAAGGTTTTTGGGCAGTTATCATCGCAGAAACAATATAATCTTCAGCGTTACTTCCTGGAATCCATTCCCGGATAAAGTTCCGGCTCTCAGGTTTAGTTTGAATATTTATCTTTTCAAAACCACAACGATTCAACATGGCTTCGATTTCAGAAACAGCAGAAGCACCTGCGATACAGCCGGTATAAAGCTCCATGTTTTTCCTTATGGATTCAGGTAACTCAGAATTGGCAACCACATCAGAAACAGCCAGCCGTCCTCCCGGCTTCAAAACACGGTACGACTCTGTAAATACCTGTTCTTTATCTGGAGAAAGATTAATAACGCAATTGGAAATGATGACATCAACAGTTTCATCAGCGACTGGTAAATGTTCTAATTCTCCCAGCCGAAATTCAATATTCCGGAAACCGCTCTTTTCCGCATTCCGGCGGGATTTAGCAATCATTTCAGGTGTCATGTCCACGCCGATGACATGCCCACTCTCTCCTATAGCGCGCGCTGCAAGAAAGCAGTCAAATCCTCCCCCGCTTCCAAGATCAAGCACAGTCTCTCCAGACTCAAGACCGGCAAGGATCTGAGGGTTACCGCACCCCAGCCCCATGTCCGCTCCCTCCGGAACTGAGGCTAAATCTTCAGCCGAATAGCCCAAACGGCGGGACATATCATTGTCATGACCAGGTGTTTCACAGCAGGATGAAGATGAACTGCAGCAGCCGCTGTTTTGAGATTCAGCCACCTTGGCATAATTTTTCCTCACGGCAGTGCGAATATCATCTTTATTTTTATTATTCATATGAACCTCCTGAATCTATATATTATACTGTTTCAACCGCATCCGACCAAACCGCCAACTCGTTACCGCTGGGATCAGTAAAGTGAAACCTGCGGCCGCCGGGGAAAGAAAATATCGGCTTAACAATCTTGCCCCCGGCTTGTTCAACTTTTTTCAAAACAGCCTTAAGCTCATTGCTGTATAGAATTATTAGAGCACTTCC